>CAYLLL010000074.1:0-5485 GCA_964384655.1 uncultured Mariniplasma sp.
TATGTGGAAAAACCAATACAAAAAAGCCATCACACTCAGTTATGATGATGGAATTAAACAAGATGTTAGGCTCGTTCAATTGTTAAATAAGTACCATTTAAAAGTGACGTTTAATATCAATACGGGTTTGTCGAATCCCAAATTTGATTTTTATATTAAGGGACATCGTATCGAGCACCTTCCTATAGAAGACATGATTTCCCTCTATGAAGGACATGAGATCGCTGTGCACACAGTGACGCATCCCCATCTAATCAATCTTTCTGATCAAGAGATTGAAAAAGAAATCGTTGAGGACATGAAAACGATTGAAGATGTATTCAAACAAAAGCCAGTAGGGATGGCTTATCCATACGGTCATTATGATGATCGTGTGGTCCAACAGGTCAAGTCAGCTGGATTACTATATGCAAGAACTGTCGAATCCAATTATCAGACCCATGTGCAGACAGATCTTTTACGTTTTAAGCCTACATGTCATCATCATGACCCAAAGATTGATGAGATTATTGATAAATTCTTCGCTTATCGTGGAGATGACCCTCAAATCCTCTATCTATGGGGACATAGTTACGAAGCAGATGTCGATCAGCTATGGGATTATTTGGATCAGTTATTTCATAAACTATCAGGTCATAAGGATATTTTTTATGGGACGAATCAAGAAGTTCTCCTTTAAGTCATAAAACTCTTGACATCCTCTTTTTTATGGCATATAATGGTATTGACTTTGAAAAACAAAGTACACTGAAAAAAAGAGAGTGAAATTATGACTACCCTTCAAATCATTATGAGTACAACGGCAGTAATCTTATTGGTTGTCTTAGCATTGACACTGAGATCCATCATTAAGACATTGCATATGAAGCGTCATGACAACAAGTAAACCCACGTTATTGACACGTTTGATGCTAAGTGATTCCCTTAAGGATGGTTATCTCGATCTTATGATGTCGGGATTGATCATTCTTTTTGGTCTTAATATTTTTTTATCGCGCACGATAGCCTCTGATTTAGTATCAGGCATTCTCTCTCTTTTTCTCTTTTTGATTTTTTTATATGGTGTCTATCGTTATCACCACTCGATGCAACTCAATTATGTTGGAATGGTTAAATTTCAATCATCGACTAAGAAATATATAATGCGTTACGGATGGATAGCACTGGCTATTCTTGTTTTCTTTATTAGTTTTTCTTTGATATATCTGTCTTTTGTTGATCTTGGAAAATATCTGTTTCTTCTCATTAGTGAAGGCTTTTTTCTCATTCTCTTTTTAGGAATATCATGGTTCCTAAAACAAGGACGATTCATATGGATTGGTTTAATTTATGCATGTGTATTTCAACTTGCTGTGTCTATAGATTTACATGCATCATCATGGATTATGCCAGGAATATTGATGGTTTTCGGTTTACTTTATGCGAGTTTTTCACTTCTTATTTGGTGGAAAACCATACTTTATAGAAATGAGCGTGGTTCATATGAGTCAAAAAGATAGACTACTTTCAATGATTGATCAGATTGATAAAACGGTTCATTCTCCTGCACGATTGATGATTTTAAGTTACTTATCCACCATCGAATCTTGCGACTTAGTTTTTCTTATGAACCAGACGGGCTTGACTTGGGGAAATCTTTCATCTCATATGACGAAACTAGAAGAAGAAGGGTACATTGTTGTTCAACGTGAGATCATCGAACGTAAGCCTAAGTCAATAATACAAATCACAGAACGAGGAAGACAAGCACTCTTAAGTTATCGAAAGTTTATCCAAGAATGGCTAAAGTTAACAACATGAAGAAACCGTTATGGGCAAAAGCACTCATCGACCACAATTCGATGTTGTACAATAGACCATGGATCCATCATCTCGACGGTTGGTCAAAAGAAGTCTATGAATGCGATGATACCATGATTCGATTTTCATCCAATCAGATCGATTTAAGAATTGAAATAGATCTATTAAACAAACTAGATCTTTCACCTTTTCTTATTCCACGTTATCATGATTATGTAGAGACCAACGAAGGGATGATTGGGCTTTATCCAAAAATTCAAGGGAGCCGTATCGATCAAGAGATATTTGAAAAATATCCAGTCAATAAAAAAAATCAAATATGTCAGGATCTTGCTGAATGTCTAAGTAAACTTCACAATTCTGACCTACCACACGAAATGAATGATGTTCTCCTAAAGAAGGGTCATAGTTTTTTTAGTTCCTTTCAAACCTACTTTTTAAATGTATTTAAAGACAAGATTGAAGACGATGAAATCCAAAAGCTTCAGGATATTTTGTCTAAAATTAACAAGTATCAATCCACATTTACACCCGTACTTATTCATGGCGATTTTACATCGGATCATTGGTTCTTTGATTCAAACATGAACCTTGTCGGTTGCATCGATTTTGAGGATGCCATGATCTTTGATCCCGCATATGATTTTGCAGGTATATGGATGAGTTATGGAGAAAAAACAACAGAAGAAGTCATTAAACACTATGCATTAACCTTAGGCGATACATGGAAAGAACGTATTAAGCTTTATTTGATGCTTGTTCCTTATCATCAAAAATTGCATGATTATTTGACGAAAAACACGTGACAATAAGTTATTTTTTTCATAATCATTGAAATGACCCTGTTTGATGCTTATAATAGATATAAAGTTTAACTTTATAAAGAAAGAGGGGAAGCTATGCTAACCAAGTCTGAATTACAAAAACTGATTGATGAAGGTCTTGAAACAGGTGCTGATTTTGCAGAAATATTTCTTGAAGACACCTTATCGTCTGTGATTCGTGTGAACAATGGTGAAGTTACTCAAATTGACAGAGGAAATACATATGGTGCCGGTGTACGTTTGATTCAAGGGATCGATGAAGTCTACGGATATACGAACCTTGTTTCCTACGACCAAATTTTAGATGTCGTTAAAAATCTTCGTGCATCATTTCAAGGTGAAAAAATCAAATCCGAACCCTTCGGTGAAGCTAAACCTCATGTCTATAACATCAAAAGACCGATGCATGCTGTTCCGATTGAAGAAAAGACTGAAAAGCTAATTCATCTTTCTAATCTGATCAAGTCACATGATCAACGTATTATTCAAGCAACCTCACAACTTATCGAAAGTGAACAAAAGGTTTGGATTGTTAACTCACACGGCATCTATCAAGATGATGTAAGAACGCATACACGTGTCTTTTTAATGGCTGTCGCTCAAGATCAAGGGGTTATGCAACAATCCTATGAAGGTCCAGGACGTTCGATGGGTTTTGAAATCTTTGATGAAATCGATTTTAATCAACTCGCCATTGATACCGCAACCAGTGCTATTACGTTATTAACCGCTGAAGACATGACACCACAAATCATGCCTGTGGTTCTTCATAATGCTTTCGGTGGTGTGATTTTCCATGAAGCGTGTGGTCACCCTCTTGAAGCTACTGCAGTCGCTAAAGGTTTATCACCTTTTGTGGGTAAAGTAGGAGAAAAGATTGGTTCTGATGTCGTGACAGCGTATGATGATGGCACCTTGGATGGCACATGGGGAACAACCAATTTTGATGATGAAGGTCAACCGACTCAAAAAAATCTTCTTATTGAAAATGGCGTGCTTAAAGGATACCTCATCGACTATCGAAATAGTCGAAAAATGAAGATGGATCCCACAGGATCTGCACGTCGTCAATCGTATAAATTTTCACCGACATCACGAATGAATACGACGTATATTGCTCCTGGTAAAGATAAGTTTGAAGATATCATTAAAGATACAAAATACGGTTTATTTGCTAAAAAGCTTGGTGGAGGGACCGTAGTTCCTGCAACAGGAGAATTTAACTTCGCTGTTCAAGAAGGCTACATGATTGAAGATGGTAAACTCACCAAACCTGTAAGAGGAGCCATGCTTATTGGCCATGGGAAAGATGTCTTATTTAAGATCGACCGTGTGGCAGATAATCTCGAATTAGGTCAAGGTATGTGCGGGTCGATTTCAGGATCGATTCCTGTCGATGTGGGTCAACCTACCATCCGTGTTTCTTCAATGACCGTCGGTGGTGCAGGAGGTAAAAAATAATGTTTACACGTTGGATTGAATTAGGTAAAGCCAAAGGACTCACTGATCTTGAAGTGTTTGCTGTCAGAAATAAATCACTTGCATTATCGATCTATCAAGGTAAGCTTGAAAAACATGTGAAAAGTGATGTTGAACAAGTCACCATCCGTGGCATCTATAATGAAAAGTTATCGACGATTCGTTTTGAAAATTTAAGTGATCAAAATGTCGATAAGATGCTTGATCAACTCATTGAAAATGCAAAAGCACTTACTGCCACAGAACCTGCCATTATTTTTGAAGGGTCACCCTCATATCCAAAGATTGATGAAGAACTCTTTGATTTCAATCAAGTTCCAGTGACACAAAAGATTGATATGCTTAAAAAACTAGAACAAGGCATTTTAGATAATCCCGCAGTCACACAAGTTCAAACGACGCAATATCAAGAACTTGATGTTGAAACCACGTTAGTGAACTCCAAAGGACTTCAATTATCTAAACGTAATACCTATGCTTATGCGTATGCCATTGGTGTATTTCAGAAAGATGAAGATATTAAGACTGCCTATGATGTGAAACTGGTTAAGGATTTTAATCAGTTTGATGTCGATCAGATGATTAAAACCACTGTGGATCAAGGATTATCAAAATTAGGTGGAAAATCGATCCCAACCAAGAGTTATCCTGTGGTTTTCTCCAATGAGATGTTCTCTGAAATTCTCGGTGCGTTTACCTCCATTTTCTCTGGTGAAGCTGCATACCGTAACATGTCAGCACTCAAAAATAAATTGGGTGAAAAAGTATTTGGTGAGAACATTAATCTTATCAATGATCCATTACATCAACCTTCACATTTCAAAATTCCTTTTGATGATGAAGGTGTTGCGTGTCAAAAGCGTTACGTCGTTGAAAAGGGCGTCTTTAAGGGATTTAATCATAATTTAAAGACTGCTTCATTGTTTAAAACTGAACCTACAGGAAATGGATTTAACGGTGGCATTGCCCCAACAAATTTCTACTTAGAACCAGGAATACACTCATTTAATGACATGATTTCAGTCATTGAAGATGGTGTTTATATCACCGATCTCGTAGGTATTCATGCAGGGGTTAAAGCCGTTTCAGGAGATTTTAGTTTACAAGCTAGTGGGATTAAGATCACCAACGGAAGATTGGATCATGCAGTAAAAATGATCGTCGTTTCAGGCAACTTCTTCACGATGATGAACCAAGTGGTTGATCTTGCAAGCGATTTAAAATATGATCTTTCTGGTGTTGCGAGCCCAAGTGTCTATGTCGGACCACTCATGATCAGTGGTGAAGCTTAAGAAATAAATAGGAATTCTTCGGAATTCCTTTTTTATATTTTCCCAAGTTTCCTTGTTTAATCGCAAGTCACCTTTTATAATAGAGATAGT
>CAYLLL010000075.1:0-5444 GCA_964384655.1 uncultured Mariniplasma sp.
ATGTTGTCGATGGTGTTATCCATTATTCGGTTGCAAACATGCCAGGTGCTGTCCCTCGCACATCAACTATTGCACTCAATAATGCGACCTTACGCTATGGATTAATGATTGCAAATCTAGGTTTAGATGAAGCAATCAAACAATCCAATGCACTCAAACTTGGGGTGAATGTCTATCATGGAAACATCACCTGCCAAGGGGTTGCAGATGCATTTAACCTCCCACTGATATTACTATAAAATGAAAAAATCGGAGAACTCAACCTTGGGTCTCCGATTTTACTTTCAAATTCAAACATTTTGATTTATAATAGACGTGAGATAAACATCTCAATCTCAACACAAAGGAGAACATCATGGTTTCCAATTATGAATCTTTAGCAACTTGGGGGACGATTATCTATTTTGCTATTTTGGGCATTTTACTGCTTACAGGAAATGTGATTCGAAGAAAGGTACCGATTTTAAGAAAGTCATTATTACCGACCGCAGTCATCGGTGGATTACTCGGTCTACTCATTAAAGAAGCCATTGTAAGACCACTCACGGGGTATAGCTGGTGGATTGATGAAACACAAATCGATAAGTTCAACATGTTTTTAAATCTCGTGACGTATCACACGATTGCCATTGGATTTATTGCCATGGGACTTAAAGTGAATGAAAAGTTTAAGATTAAGACACAAAGAGCACATAGTTATTATAATGGTATGGTCATTGTGTCATCCTATTTACTACAAGGGATTATTGGTATTGGGATCACGGCCATCTTCGCATTTACCATTTTCCCTGTTTTCAAAACAGGTCCAGGTTTAGCAACAGGTATCCTTTTGCCATTTGGTTTTGGTCAGGGTCCTGGTCAAGCGAATAACTTTGGGATCGTTTATGAAAACTTTGTTAATATAGAAGGTGTATTAACGGGATTTGCCGGTGGACAATCCTACGGGTTAGCCATTTCATCCATGGGTTTTATCTGGGCATGTATTGGTGGGGTTTTATATTTAAATAAAGTCTACCGTAAGAAAGTTACCGGAGAAGAATCTGAAGTTCGATTGACGAGTGTTCAAGAAGTGGAATCACCCGATGAAATTCCTGTGGCTGAATCGATTGATAAGTTGACGATGCAAATTGTACTGATCATCGTGGTCTATGGTGTCACCTTGCTGACGATGTTTGGGCTGATCAAGCTCGCTTCACTAAGTCCTGCCATTTTACGTCTTGTAGGATCATTGATTTGGGGATTCAATTTTATCTTTGGTATGGTTATTGCATTGCTTGCAAAGAAATTATTCAATTATTTACGTTCAAAGAATTGGATGACACGACAATATCCCAACAACTATATGCTTAATCGTATCGCAGGAGTGGTCTTTGATTTCATGGTGGTGGCATCGATTGTCTCGATCAACATTGAAGACTTAGCATCCCCTGCTGTATGGATTACCTTCTTTGTCATCACGACATTGGGTGGTTTAGCGACGATGTACTACCTTCACAAGATTACCAAACGTGTGTACCATCAATATGATCTACCCGCATTTGCCAGCATGTATGGTATGATGACAGGTACAGCATCGACTGGGATTGCATTACTTCGTGAAGTCGATCCATATTATGAGACACCAGCAGCAACCGATATCGTGACAGGAACAACGACAGCCATTATCTTTGGCTTCCCCATTTTGCTCCTAGCAAGTTTTGCACCTAATGGTGTCACACAGGCATTGATCACGTGGGTTATTCTCGTTATATTATACGTTCTCATTGTCTGGTTCTTGTTAAAGAAAAATCCAAAACGTTAACCAATGGACACCCCATTGGTTTTCTTTTTTTGAAAATAGAATGATTAAAGACGGAATCCATGACGAAATATGTGAAATGATAGCGTTATCATCATTTATGTTTGCATGCCATTATATCTATGATATAATAAAGATGGTCGATAACCATTCATAGAATACATCATGAATTTCATCCATCGATGATGATGCATAACGCTTACAAAAGCGTATTCTATATGCATGTTATCAGACTAAAACTCAGTAAAAATGAGGAGAACTATGAACGTATTATTTTGTCTAACCCCTAAAGAAAAGGTGGCGTATCTTTACAATGACTACACCATACGCCAAGCACTGGAAAAAATGCAGATTTATCGTTATAATTCGATACCTATTCTCGATAGGCATGGAAAATATGTGGGGACACTTTCTGAAGGCGATCTCCTATGGTACATCAAAGATCACCAACTCGATTTTACAAAAACTGAACACACATCAATCAATAAAGTTCCACGTAATAAAGATAATGTCTCTGTTCCTATTCATACCAATATCGAAGATATCATCGATGTTGCCACCCGACAAAACTTCGTTCCAGTACTCGATGATTTCGGATCCTTTATAGGAATTATCACGCGAAAAGATATTTTTAACTACATGGTTAAACAAATGAATCAGGAGTCAAAAGATATCCCAAACCCTTAAATGAAAGAGCGGCGCTTCACCTTTGAAGCACCGCTCTTGTTTTATTAAATGTGGAATCGTCGTCTAAATTCATCTCTACTTGATTTTGAAGGGAGGAAAATAATACCGAGTAACGTGACTAGAGCATATGTGAAACATACGACAGATGGCCATGAAACGTCAACGACTTTGAGCAAGTTAAGTAAACCTGGAACTAAACCAATGATCGTAATGATGATTAAACTTGAAAAATAATCAAACCACTTTTTCTTATTAACGATGATGAGAAGTGTCACAATAAAGATATTAAGCGTAACAGCTAAAGGAAAGACATAATCCAATGCCCATGAATGGTCTCTAATCGCAAGTCCGATTAAGATAAGCATTCCCACAGTGATCACAATACTCTTGGTAAGTTTTGATGTCCATATGGTGGGGACTGCAAGCATGATAAACATCAAAATGGCATAGATGTTGGTAATCGATACGATGAGTGACCATGTTAAATCAGGGCCATCGGTATAATCTAGATAGAGTGTCACGAGAATTGAGATGATATTTAAGAAAATAAATAGTCTTGAAAAGAAACGTGACGCTTTCCTTTTGGTACATTCAGTAAACTTAAATGTCTCTATTTGATCATTTTCTTTTTCAAGTTCACCGTTACATAACATGCAGTGTTCTAAATCGGTATCATAATGGACATGACATGTTTTACAATATCTCATCGTATCCCTCCCGATAATTAGAATCGAGGGTTAGTTCTAAACCTTCGTTGACTAAAAACTGAATAATATGATTCATGATCGATAAATCCTTCAGGGGTGAACTCAATATAATATTCGTGTGCGATTTCATCGAAATGAGTGTCATGGCAATCCCATAACCAGCGTTGACAAAATCAGTATCAATAATCTTATCAGTCAAGCTTTCAGGAAGATCAACCACTCCTAAATTGGAAATCGAACAACTTGAAATCGATTCACCTAGAATGTTATACCCTATTTTGAAAGCAATGGTCTTCAAAACTAGTGGCATGACTCGTAAGAAAAGATTCTTTTCAAAACTTACCAAAGAACTAATTCGAGAGTGAAGTTTTTCTTTATCCAATTGATCCTTAAATTGTTCTTTTGTAAGCTCAAGCATGGATTCAAACGTCCAATCTGTTTTCTTTTGATCGTACGTTCCTTTAATATAAAGCGAGAAATTTCTTAACGTAACAGAATCAAAATAGGGACGTAGATTGACGGGGATAAAGATCTTTAATGGCCTTTTTCCACCGACCAAATCAACTGTTTCTTTAAAGATTGAGTATGCTAATAATGCAGTGACAAATTGAGTCACGGTACATTGATATTTTTGCTTGACAAGTGTGAGTAATGCTTTAGTATCTATTTTTATTTTTAACATTAACACCCAGTGATTTGCAAAACGTTCACCACTGAAATGATAGGCTTTTTCTTCCTTTAAGTTTTTAACTTTACTCTTATCATAGTTGGAAACGAAAGTATCTTCACTTTCCTTTTTGGAATAAGGTTTTTCACTCAGAATTTTTCCGTCGTGGTCAATTTTTTCTCCACGAAGCTTGTAATAGTTATAGGTGATGGATTTTAGAAAATGCATAGCACCTGTGCCATCAGAGATGGCATGGAAGGTTTCAAGTGTAATTTTGTTATCTAAATAATAGACTTTAAACAAATAGCCATGGTTATGCACGGCTTTAAAATATTTACATAGTTGTGCAGGTTCGGGTTCTACGACGAAGTGTCTTGCGTTGGCTGCAAAATAATTCCAAAAGAGTCCGTTTTTGAGTTGAACAGCAAAAGTCTCAAAGCGAGGTAAGACCTTGTTTACGGCTTCCTCTAAGATGTTCGGTTGTACGGTTTCATTAAGATAAAAAGTAAGTCTAAAGACGTTGCTGCGTTCATCTTGTGAAACCGCTGGAAATATTTTTCCTGCGTTGTCCAATTTGTACCAATACTTTTGTTTTTTCAATCCAATCACCTGATGTCAAGAGTAGAATCATTTATAATGATATTATATCGCATTTTAGGCTATATGTCGAAAGTAAAACGAAAGAAAACACAAAATAAATTTCGAATTCGAAACAAAATGTTGGATTATTCTTTTCAAATTTTATATAATCAAGGTATGGAGGAGATTCTATGAAACCATTACTTGGGATCCATCATGTCACTGCAATAACAAGCAGTGCAGAAAAAATATATAAATTCTTTACATTTACGCTTGGAATCAGACTGGTAAAAAAAACGATTAACCAAGATGATATCCACACCTATCATCTTTTTTTTGCCGACGATGAAGGTAATGCAGGCACAGATATGACCTTTTTTGATTTTCCTGGTGCATCAAAAGCCATGAAAGGAACGAATGAAATTGCAAAAACAGGATTGCGTGTACCCAACGATTCAGCGATTAATTATTGGGAAAAGCGTTTCAAGAAGTTAGGGGTTAAGCATCATTCACCGAAGAGATTATTTCATCGCTTGTCTCTAGAATTTTATGATTTTGATGATCAAGAATACATTTTATTTTCAGATGAAGCTCTTGTTGGTGTTCCTTCTGGGATGCCATGGAAAAAAGGTCCAATCCCTGATGAATACGCGATTACAGGTTTAGGACCGGTTTTCTTTCGAGTAAACCAGAGAGAGCTTATGCATCGTGTCCTTACGGAAAAATTGACTTTTAGACATATCGATCAACAAGAAAACTATTATTTATATGAAACAGGAGATGGAGGAAACGGGGCTTCTATCATTGTTATGGATCAGCCTAATGCTCCTCTTGCGCGTCAAGGATATGGTGGGATTCACCATGTTGCCTTTGGGGTGAATGATGATCAAGATATTGAAGAGTGGATCCAACGTTTGAATGCCTTTAGGGCTCCTCATTCAGGCTATGTCGATCGCTTTTACTTTCATTCATTATATACACGGCTGTATCCTGGGCTTTTGTTTGA
>CAYLLL010000076.1:0-2097 GCA_964384655.1 uncultured Mariniplasma sp.
ATCCATAAAACGTTGGATGGGAAGTTTGGGGTCTTCATCAAAGATAAACTCGACATCCATCGTCCAGTGGGTATCTTGATTTTGTTCAATAAAATGATTGTCACATCGATTCCATGCACCTGGGACCTCATAGATTTGAATGATTTGATCAGGAAGCAAGATCTTTTCATTGGCAACTTTCATCTTCATATGATGTTCACCAAATGCAAAATGAAGATATCCTATCGATCCCTGTTCAAAAAGCAAACCTTGAACCGATTCAATCTTTGTCAATCCCGTTTCCCATTCTTTCATCGCTTCTGGATCTAAATAGGCTTGAATGACCCTGTCTCTTGGGGCATGAATTACAACATCCACTTGATATTTCATTTTATCACCATGCTTATTATAGCATAAAAAAAAGCCGTTTCCGGCTTTCTTAAATCATTCATTATATTCAGGGATTGAGAAATGAATCGTCTGCAAGACTTCTTTGGCTTCTAAATCGTAACTGACCATGCCTGTATACGATAATGTGTAGACGACATTATTGATATAAATCCCACGATCAATACTTGTATACCAACTATTTTCAGGATGGCTGATGACCACTGGATCAGAAATGATATCTTCAGGATCTTCTGCACTAAAGTCGATATAGAAGACTAAATACTGGCTAATATAAGAATAATCCCATTCAAGTGGACTGATCTGCATGCTGCGCCATGTCATGATGGGGAATGCAATAATGCCATGATCAGGTGAAATCATCATCGCTTTAGGATTGTAAGCTGCTTCTGAGTAACTGTATGACCAAATGCCTAAAGAATCTTGATTGTTGAGTTGGTAACTTGCTAAGGGTTCCGTGAGTGCGATATCATAGGCACTGATCTTTAATCCAGTCACAAATCCATCATCATCAGCACTATAACCAAAACCAATCAATTGATCACCAGCATCATTCCATACATGAAGATAGGTACTGTATCCTGGTTCTTCAATCGCAGAAACGATGGTTGGTTCGGTTGGATCCGAGAGATCGATGGTGTATAGAGGATCTTTTTGTTCAAAGGTGACGACATAGCCTAAATCTCCATTGAATCGAACAGATTTGACGGTCTCATTGACTTTTCCTAAATCTTCAGTAATAGAACCCACAAGGTCTAACGTATCGGTATCGTTATCTTCTTCTAAAATGAAGAGTTGATTGAGAATTGGATTCCAAGAGGACGTCACCACACGGAAGTATCCTTCATGTTCATCCATCCAATACTGATCACCGACGTAACCAGGAAGGACTTGTTGTCCTGCATAATGGATCGTTGCATTTTCGGTATCCAAATTAAACTTCATGATTTGAACTTTGGATTGATACCAGAATGTATCCGTGACCGTTTCATCATCTGGCGTATAATCGGTGTAATTGAATGCGGTATATAAAGACTCTGTATTGGCATAGATTTCAGAAACATACCCTAAAAACGCTTCTGAATTCATTTGATAATCGGTTAGATTAATCCCTGTAAACACGGTCATTCCATAGACAGGGATATCTTCAAAGTAATAGATATCACGATAATCCAAAGTGGATGTTTCTTTAACGTCGCCTTCGGTTTCTTCAAAGACTGGTCTTAAATCATCCCCATAAATAGATTTATTCGCGACTAAGAAGAGCGCATTATTGATCAGACGATGTTCATAAAAATTACCATCGGTTTCAAGTGAATATTCAAGTTCTAATGTTTCACGATTGTAAATATAGACTGCACCTGAAAATGATGTATATGCCCATCCGTAATAGTCTTTACCATCTTCATAGACATAAGGAATCATTTCGTAGACATAACCAATAACAATCAATTGAGTTTCTGTCAAATAGATTTGATCGGTATAGAGATTACCCATATCGATTTCAGCATCGACGGTCACCATACCAAAATCATCAACGGATAAGACACGTAACGAATTATAATAGCGCGATGCATAATAAATCTGATACCCATCGGTCTTTACGATATCGCCTTCTTGAACGCCTTCTACTTGAACATTGGTATCGATATAATCACGTTCAACAGAGTTGGACTGGTCATCTGCACCTGCGGTTGCATCTTCCATGGC
>CAYLLL010000076.1:2196-5416 GCA_964384655.1 uncultured Mariniplasma sp.
CCAGCGGTTGCATCTTCCATCGCTTCAGGTGCCATAATATCGCCTCTAAAAAACCAATCATTCCAATAGCCTTGTTGGGAATCTGCAATCAAACTTTGCATCGTTGCAAGATCACCCACCGGTTTCGCATTGAGTAAGGTTCGATCATTTAATCGGTAGGGTTCTTGAAAGACACCAGAAAAAACGGTGGTCAAAACAAAAAGACCCGCGATAACCGCTCCATATGAGCGCTTAACCCAAAAAAGAACAGGTGCTTTGGTGATCGCTGATCCTACGGATTTTTGAAATAGATAAAGTTTGCGATTCCATAAAATATCTTTGATAAGCTGTGTGACAAAATAAACGCCAGTTAAACTCAAGATGCCAATTAAAATCCATCCCATGGTTGTCATAGACTAATCCTCCTTTTTTTGAATGCCTAATGCATTCTTAAAGTCTTTTACGAAGGAACGTGAAACCTCAAGATGTGTGCCATCGAGCAATTCAAGATCGAGTTTCGCATTGAATGCTGTGCGAATATATCTAATCTTACTTGCATTCACGATAAATGATTTTCCAATCCGAATGAAATGATAGGGTTTAAGCATTTCTTCAAGTTGATAGAGGGGTTGTTTAATTTGCTGACTCTGATCATGTTCAACATGCATGAAGATATCATCACCAAAAGCTTCAAGATAGGTAATTTCTTGAACATTCAGTTGTAGATATCCACTGGCAGTAGGGAAAACCATGGTTTGCTTTTCTGTCATCAATCGCTTGATGAGTTTTTCGATTAATGAGACGTTATCGCTATCGATCAGCAAACCGATTTTGTGTTCGGGCACTTCATTTGGATCATCGGTGACTTGAAGATTGAATTCAGAAAGAATTTTGTCGCTAATCTTTTCAAAGTCCTCACGATTCCAAATGATCTTTAACATCTGAGTTCCTCCTATCATCAGTATAGTCCAACCATATTACCCTATCAAGGGGTTTAGGATGACATGCAAAATCATCCGATAACTTGCATGTGTTTATCTTATTTTAGCACGTTTTATGTCAATTGGATGGATAAAAAAACACCGAATTACTCGGCGTTTAGTGTTCTAAAGAATGTTTGATCTGTCGTTTGGTATCCATCACGATTTTAGCGATTGCGATGAAGAAAACATAGAATTCAAGACGACCCAAAAACATTCCTATGGTTGAGGTCCAAAGGATGACAGGGTGTGCCGTGTAACCTGTGATCCCGACACTTAATCCCACAGTCCCTAAAGCAGAGGCGAACTCAAATAATGCGAACTGCATCGATTCACCCGTATAGACACTGAAGATGACTGTCCCAATCATTAAGAAAATAAGATAGACAAGGATGAATGCATAGTTTTCTGCGATATCATTTACCGTGACGATCATCTTATTGCCTAAGCGATTGATGAAATGCTTTTTAATGACGTTTTTATGGGTGACACGATCGGCAAAACTCCAATAAATCGATTTAATGCCGAGACCCACACGATATTGTTTGAGACCACCACATGTGGAACCAATGCCAGCTCCCATAATCATTCCAATGATAATCAAGCCAAAGAAAACAGCATTTAATGAGGTAAATGAAGGCATGATCTGATACCCGGTACCTGTCAATGCAGAGATGAAGTGAAATGCTCCTATACGCAGAGATTGACCAAAGGTTTCATTGGTATAACCAAGAATGGATATGGTGGAAATGGCAACACCTAAGATAAGAATAATGAAAAATGATTTCGTTTCGATATGTTTAAGTGCACTCTTCCATTTTCCAGTAATAATTAAAAGATGAACGAAGAAATTGGTTCCCCCTGCAATCATTAAAAAGATCGTGACCATCTCAATGGGAACGCTTTGATAGTAACCAATACTTTGTGCTTTGGTTGAAAATCCACCTGTAGCGACCGCACAAATCGCATGATTAATCGCATCGAAAGGGGTCATACCGAAAATGATGTAAAGAATGGTTCCGATGAACACATATGCTAAATAGATAGCTAAAATGTAACGTCCTGAACGAATAAGGTTTGGCATAAGCTTATCGGGATGACCTTCTGCATTATACATGCGCATCCCAAATTTATCAGAGATGGTTGCTGTTAAAACTAAGACCAATCCAGCACCACCTACAAACTGTAAGACACTTCTGTAAAATAAGAAAACTCTTGATGCTTGTGTCACATCGACGACGGTTAATCCTGTCGTTGAATATCCTGATGAGGTTTCAAAGACTGCTTGGGCTAAATTGTAATTACCCGTCAATATAAAGGGAATCGCCGAAGCGAAAATGGCGAAAATCCAAAGTAACACGACAAGTATCGCATCTTGATGACGTTCTAGTCGCTCCTTTTCATATCCCCGAAATAAAATTTTAGAGATCAATCCGAAAAAGATTAATGTTAATCCTGGAGGTAAAAAATAACGTAGTTGATTGATTTCATTATGATAAAAAACCACCATAATGAGTGGGAAAATAATGATCATTCCGATTAAGATGGAAAATAAGCCTAGGTAGCTAACGATTAACGGATAGCCACGGAGAGTTTTCTTGTCCATAATTTATCGTTTCTTTTGAATAAAATCGATGATTTCTTCTTTTTCAGAAGGTGTGGTAATGATGATCAGTTTATCATTGGCTTTAATCCGAGTATCCCCTTTAGGAATAATGACATGGGGATCTCTAAAAATACAGCTAATATTGATATTTCGAGGGAATGACACATCCATAATGCGTTGATTTTCGATGGCGTAATCATCTTCAACACCAAGTTCAATCATGACAATCTTTTCATCTTCAATCGAAAGAGTCTTAATGATATTTTCAACAGAAGATTCATTCAATATGCTTTGCGCCATTAAGTAGGTTGATGAAATGACTGAATCTACACCTAATTTTTTAAAAAGATCGACGTTTTTTGGGTTTCTGACTTTCGCAACCGTTTTGCGAATATTAAAGAGTTTCTTTGCAGTGACACACGTAATATAATTATCGGTATCGCTATCCGATAAAGCTAAAAGGACATCCGCATATTCGCATTCAGCATCTGACAATGTATAAGATTTTGTGGGATCACCAGGAAACACTTGAATGTCATTATTTGTACTGATATATTCCGCAAACTGACGATCATTATTGATCACAATCAATTGATGATGTTCTTCTTTTAAGCGTTGGACGATGTAATCGGCTTCATGTTTACCGCCGGTAATG
>CAYLLL010000077.1:0-5408 GCA_964384655.1 uncultured Mariniplasma sp.
GAGTGGATTTTTTGTTATCGAGGCTGTTTATGTCTTTATTTCGTTACAGCCCCTTTCTTTATCTTCTCATAGATTTCTTCAATGAGTGGTGCTTTATTCAGCATGTACTTCTCAATATCGAAGGGATACATTTGAGCAAGGTGTAATTTAAGTTTCCCGTATGCATCACGATCTTTGGGGTGTGTATTTAACCAATCTCTAAAGGATAGATGACGTTGATATTCCATGCTATCTTTGGGACACACGTAAAGATGATGTTTCATCAGATGATCTTTATGTTCATATTTAAACGCTTCGCGATCCGTAATCCCAAGATCCCCTTCATGATGATACCCAATCAACGAAAGTTTTTGCTTGACACATTCAAAATCATTACGTTCGATGATCACATCGATATCGATCACGGGTTTAGCAGCAAGCCCCACAACGGATGTACTTCCCACGTGTTCAATCTGAACACTCAGCTCACTTAAACATTGCTTTAATTCAGACTTAATGGCTAAAAAGGCATCCTTCCACGTGTCTTGATAAGGTAAAACCACCACATGCTTCGTCTTCACTTGAGTTTCCCTATCAGTTCTTGGTAGGTCAATACGCTTCCAAATTCAGGATATATCTTAAAATATTTGGAAAGTATCTTTTCCTTCGTCATCTTGGATCGATCAAAGGTATGTTGACATTCTTTGGGAATTAGGACGTCATAGCCTAGTTCATGTGCACCTTTGATGGTTGATGAGACGCAATACTCCGTTTGGAAACCGACAACAATGACCGATTCAATGTGTTGAGATTGAAGGAGTGCATGTAAATTTGTTTTCTTGAACGCATTTTTATAATGCTTGATGATCACATCATTCCCTAGATAGATCAAATGTTCACTCAATCTTGAGGCTCTCGCGTTAAGATCGAACTCCGTTCCTTCTTCAATATGTCGAATATAGTACACGGGAATCTCTTTTTCTTTAGTCAAACGTATAAGATCATTGATCTTTTGAACGGTTTCGATGATATGAGGATGTTCGCCTTCGGTAATCGCTTCTTGAACATCAACGACGAGTAGAGCGGTCTTCTTCATTTTCTTACCTTCTTTTCAAAATGAATGATCTCCTGTTGAACCATCTCACGATAATTTTCTTCAAAGGGTTCCCACAATTCAATCTTATTGCCGAAAGGGTCCAAGAAATGTGCGAATTTTCCATAAGGATACGTGGTGATTTTCGATGTTTCGAGTCCTTCTTTTTCTAAATGATTCATCATGTCTTCAAGATCATCGACACGAAAATTGATGATGGCATCCGATGCCATCTCTTTGGTAAACGTGAGAAGCATGAGTTGACTTCCATCGAAAAAACCACTTCCATAATCACTCATCAATAATCCCAAATGCTCATGATACCAACGATGAAGTTCTTCCTTATCTCCTTTAAAGGAAAGAAAAACACCACCAAGTCCTAAGATTTTCGCCATAATTTACTCCTTTATCGTGATCCAGTAACGTTGAATGATTTCAGATGTTCCCACTTCTGGAATCTCATTTTCAAGTATACCACCTTGAGATAAAATCGTTTTAGCAGATGCTGGATTGGATTTGTTACATGTGATAAGTACTTTTTGAAGTTTATACTTCTTACACTCTTTTAGGGCAAGTTTAAGTTGTTCTTTCCCATACCCTTGATTTCGATAAGCAGGATGAATCGAGTATCCAATATGTCCGCCATACTTCATGAGATAGTCGTTGAGTTCATGCCTAATATTGATCATTCCAATCAATACGTTTTTAGGCTTTAAGACTAAGATGTATTGTGTGGCAGGTACTTTATCCTTGGGAAGATAATGTTTTTGTTCGCCTAACATGATGTGTTTCATCCAATCTTCTGCATGTTCGTACTCTCTTAAACTTGATGTTCCTGATAAACTATCACCAGATTCCAAAAAAGCCTGTCGATAGGCTTCTATTTGGTCTTTATACTCGAGTGTTGGACGGATGAGGACAACCCATTCATTCATGGCTTCACCCAACCATAAACATGGACATCAATCCACTTGTCCCCATTGAAATGAGCTTGACGTTTCGTGCCTTCTTTGAAAAAATTGAGACGTTCAAGGGTTTTGATGGATGCTCGGTTATGTTGATAGACTTCCGCTTCAATACGATGAATACCCGACTTGATTAAATCCTGCATAAAGAGATGAAGAGCAACCCTAGAAAATCCTTGACCTCTTTGTTCCCCTAAGGCGAAACGCAGCCAAGCAATTTTATGATGTGGATCCATATAATTGATACGAACATATCCGATGGGGACATGATCCGACATAATGATTCGATAATCTTGATTAGGATCTAGGAGCGCACGCTTAATGTCTTCTTGTTGCTGCTCCAAAGACGTATCATAACCGTATTCTAATGCGTGCTTAATCAGGTAAGGATCGTGTTTCCAAGTATTGAGTAGTGCTGAATCAAAGATCGTCACTTGTCGTAAAGTAATCGCCATAAGAAGACCTCCCTATTCCTTAGATTTCACCTTGATTATACATGATTTATATAGAAAATATCATCATTGATCAAAGAAAAAGGGGTGAATTACCCCATAGATGTCCATTTAATCCAGTGGATGCTTCCCTTCAAAATCAAGCGGCTTAAAAAGGATTTCCAACTGTTCTTTGGTCAATTCATCTTTATCATCCTCGGTCCACTTTGGATTTCCTGTCTTTTCGATAAGGACTTTTTTGACACCTTCTCTGAAGTTGGGTAGTTTGACCACGTTAAGAGCGAGATCATACTCCATCTTAAAACATGGATGTAAGGATAAATGTTTCCCGCGATTCAAAAGTTCAAAAGTCATCTGAATGGATCCATGACACAAAGTATTCAGATAATTGATGTGTTCCTGGGCTTCTTTGGATCCATCTTTTTTAAGGGCATCCAGAAGCTCACTTAACCGTTCATGAACATAAAACTTTTCAATAAACTTTAACATCGGTTGAATCACAGACCCGTGTATTGATGGATCATGGTGTGCGTTTAAAAGCGTATGCAATTCTTGTTCAAAGGTATCCTTTTCCCATGTTTTATGGTAGAGAGTTTCCTCAACGTTAAGAAACTGTTCTTTTGGGATTTTATAGTGCGCCATGCCCAAGAGCATTAAATCATCCCCATTGATCAGTTTCCCTGTGACACCCATATACTTACCTACGTGATGAGGGATTTGAGGTAAGAAATAACTAGCACCTACATCAGGGAAGAATCCGATATGCACTTCTGGCATTCCAAAATAGGTATCTTCAGAGACAATCCGAAGTGATGTCGCCATCGCGAGTCCTGCTCCACCTCCTAAGACATATCCTTTGAGATAGGAGATCACAGGTTTTGGATAATCATGAATCATTAAATCCATCTTATATTGTTCTTTAAGATAATAAGGTGCATAGGTGTATTCTTCTTTGATCTCATGCTCATAAAGAGATTTGACGTCTCCCCCAGCACAAAATGCTCGATCTGTGACGGATGTGATATACACAAAAAGAATCGCAGGATCCTCCTGCCACTCTTTTAAAATCTCTTGTATTCCCAAAACCATATCTAAAGATAAGGCGTTAAGTGCTTTGGGACGATTAAGTTTGATCACACCTACACCATGGTAGGTTTCCATAAGAATGTTTTCTGAGGTCATATCTTTATCTTAACATAGTTGAGGTATTCAGAGGACGTTGCAATCATCATAAAGTGATGCCATACTGAAAAATAGATCATGGAACTCACTATCTCTAGGATAGAAAGCTATAGGTAATCCAAGAGGTGTCGTTATCTGATGTAAACCTTCTTCATAGACTTTATTCGTGATGAGTTGTTTCCAGGTGCCTTTAGGTAAACGAATCATCATGGATGATGTCTTCGATCGATAAACGGGGTAACAGATCAGCTCATTTCCGTACATATAGACAAAGGGTTCTGTGAATGCCCAAGGTTCATCAACATGGAAGAACAAAGGACGAACCAAAGGATATCCTAAATTGATATAATCTTCCTTGAGCTTTTCTGTATATGGAGCAAGCTTTTTGAATGCTTGACTTAAACGACGAAGATGATTAAGTGTCTCTTCATCATGATCAAATTGACAATTTTTATCGGGTTGATTTCCTTCATGAAAACGGAAAATAGGTGAGAAGACATTCATCTCAGCCCATCGAATCAATAATTCTTTGGAACGCTTCATATGAAGAATCGTCGTATAACCACCGATGTCTGAATGTGTGATTCCCACGCCTGAGGTTGCTAAAGATAACGATGAAACAATCGCTGAAGGAAGACCATCTTCTTTTGAAAAATCGACATGTTGATCACCTGCCCAAAGTGATGGGGCATACTGTTGTGTTCCAGCATATCCTGCACGAACGAAAAAGAAAAGTTCATCTTGCATGTTCATCTCAACAATCGCTTCATGATTAAGCTTTGCCCATAAGACTGGCCATAGATTATGAACATCTTCTGGATGTCCTTGGTGAATGACCGCATCGATCGGTAAGTACTCACCAAAGTCAGCCATCCATCCTTTCATGCCTAATCCGATCATTTCTTTTTTAATCACGTCTTTATACCAAGCATACGCTTTAGGATGGGTGAGATCGACAATGCCTGCTTGAAAGGTTGTCGACTGGATGTGATACACATCACCTAGACGGTTCAATACCAAATACCCATAAGCTTTTGCTTCTTGATATAGCGTCGTCTCTTCTTTTAAAAAGGTATTGATATATCCCAAAAAAGCAATCCCTTGTTCATTCATTTTTTGAATGGTTTCTTTGAGTTTAGGATAGAGTTCATCACTGACTTGCCAGTTCCAATACACCTGATACCCAAAAGCGGTCACGAGATTGCCTGACCAATCTTGAGACCATACGCCTGAAAGAGGGATCTCGTGCGATTGTGCGATTTGAATCTTGTTTAATAAAACTTCAGTACCGCCTTGCGAGGCGAAGACGCTTACAAAACAGTGGGTTTTATATTACAATACAATTAGACCACATAGTTCATTAAACTATCAACCGCCTGCACCACTTACATTTCAAGAACTAAAATCTTAAGTCTCTATTCTATTTTGGAACAATTTATGGGGCAGTGCACAATGATCGTGTCAACTTGTGGATTGGTTTCAATTTTGTTATAGTGTTACTGAGACTTAAAAGAGGTGATCCTCATGAAACCTATCTTTGATCGATTGAAAAAAAATTATGAAAAGCCAAAACCCTATACACCAAGTACGAATGCCTTTTGGGATGATGTGTATATCTCACAAGAACTATTAAAAGCTCATCTCAATCCAAACTTCGAAGCAGCAACCAGACATCCCTTGTTCATTTCAGCGTCTGCATCATGGATTAGAGGGCTCGTTAAAGATAAAAACACCCCA
>CAYLLL010000078.1:0-5382 GCA_964384655.1 uncultured Mariniplasma sp.
TTCAAAGGAAACATTCCTAGATTCAACATTTAATCCTTACCTTTTGGGTTTATTAAAAGATTATGGAATCCCGTATGAGTTCATTCGTATTAAATTTGATATGGAGTTAAGACCCTCGCATTATGCTACACAGATTCAAGAACTGATTGATCGAGGCATCGCCCTTGATACAACATCGCTTGATATGGCATTATCTTATCCATTTCACGCACTTCATGTCGATATTAAAAAAGAATCGGTGAAGTGGAATAGCTATATTACGAAGTTAAAAGAACTTTTAGAAGGCTTCCATATGGCCCTTGTGATCCGTGGAGTCAAGACGAAGGAACAAAAAGAATCCCTTGAACGTCTAGGCTTACACTATCTAGAAGGTGCGTTTTATAAGCAACTACCTGCGCCAACGCTAATTCAAAAAATTAAGGAGTCCTTATGAGTTTAGATGCGCTCAAAGCCCATGTTCTCGCGATGGAAAAAGATGAAAAGAATAGTGCGAGTTATCGTGCAATCGCATCGTTTTCCATGCTCGAACACATTGACTTAATGGTTGATCGTTATATCAACGAACCACAAAGTGAAAAAGGGGCCATTCTATTAGATGTCTTTGGGATGCTTCAAGGTTTATTTGTAGCGATTGATGCACTTTACGATTTGGCTATCGGCTTAACACAATTTAAGTATCATATCAACGTCAACTCAAATCCTGTGTTGCATGAACTTAAATACATCAGAAACGATATCGTGGGGCACCCAACCAATCGGACATATCCCTCAGGAGGGACGGGTTTTTCGATGCTTTCAGCAGGGCACTTATCAAAAGAAAAATTCAGTTATCATACGTATATCTTTGAAAAAAATAAATTGGATGTTAAGACCAAGGATGTTTACGTTAAACCACTCCTCGATCAATACAAAGTCGAAAAAAATCGTATATTGAAAGATATTCTCAACTATCTTACACATACAGAAGCAAAAACCAATATTCCTGAGAGTATTGCAGTCCTCTACGAGACCCTTAATCTTGATGCATTAAACCATATCAAAGAAAGCTTTATCAAAGAGTATCAGATTCAAGAAGATTCAAGTCACCGCTTTTTGTGGCGTACATCATTGATCGAAACGTGCATTTTTTGGCATGAGGGTGATGTTGAGTTGAATCAAATGGTGGAATATTTTGCAAAAGTCCAAGTTGAGAAGCTCTATGAAATTGCACTTGACCTAGAGAATCGAAAAGGAATGGATTTATACACACCCATTCCTAGAATACTGTTATCTTTTTATAAATTTATCCGTAAAAATGAACGTTATGCTGTCGAATTGCTTCGTAATATCCATGACTTTAAACATCCACTGCGTGACAGTGATTTGATGGCGCTATACAGTTTAAATCCACCGAAAGATGCCTATAAATTGCTTACATTTTTAAAGAATCAAACCGATGAGAAGAAAGCGTATTTGATTGGGTCTGCACTCAAAGCATATCGTCCAAAAAAGTGAGAAGCGAAATAAAAAATATGGTATAATATTTTTTGAGGTGAAGAACATGGCTTGGAGTAATGAAACGTATTTAATTGGTGAAAAAGTTAAGGTGGAAGGCGAAAAGGGATTTGGTGTGATCACACGGATCGATCTTCCTAGAGGATTAGTCTATGTTTTATTTAGACGCATGAGAGAAGAAGCATATCCTTATCCTGAAGCATTTGAACAAGGGAAATTAAAGTGCGAGGTCGTCCACAAAAAGTAACACGAGGTGTTGCTTTTTTCATATGAAAAGATTCATTAGGTTTTGGAAAAACTTTTTTCTCATGGTGTGGGAAGCCATTCGCTCGATGAAAACCATTAGAGGTTTAATCGCTCTTTTCATCAGTTATATGCTATTCCATGGCTGGGCAGTTCTCCTAGTCCTCTTAGGTACTCTCCTTGAAAATCCTATATGGATTGCCTTAGGGACAACGGTCATTTTATTTTGGTTTGGTCCTGGAACTCCGATTATTCCTTTGATTATTATCGTTGCATTTGCCATTAAACGTTATGTTTTACTCGACCGAAGTGAACGTATTCATTTTAAAGAACTATGGGAAAAACTTAACAAAAAATCTAAATTAAATTAAATTTATTAAAAAGATAGAATAAAATTCCTTAGATAATTACAAAATAGTTAATATATTAATAATTTTTTCTAAAGTTGCTTAAAAGTCTTGTATCTTGTTGTTATAATGAACATGTCATCATGTTACATGGACGGTAAACTATGGACGAGCAACTTTTATTATTAATTAAGAAAGCTTTTGAAGAACAAACACCCACCATTGAATCACTTGCATCTTGGATTATCGAGTGGGAAAAAATCAGCAACATTCCTCTAGAAGGATTGTTTTTTAAACGTTATGATGCATCTTGGCAGAGTATCCCTTTGAATATAGACATAAATGAAGAGTTTATATCGTATTCACAAGGATGGCATCAAGCTAATGAACAATCTGTGTATGTTGGTAAAAATTTTATTGTTCTTTTATCCCAAGAGAGATTCAACACATTCACTAAAAAACATATTGAATTCTGGTTATCATCGATTCCTTTATTCATTCAACACTTGAATCGCACTATGGAACTCAATCAAAAAGATCAAGCGCTTCACATGCGAAATTACATCCTTAACCACATGTCTGAAATGATTGCAATCAAAGATAAGGACATGATTTTTCGCTACGTGAATGAAGCTGCTGAACAAGGATTTAAGAAAGATTTGGAAACCATTTTGAACAAAAGCGTTCAAGAAGTTTATCCTCAAGTGGAAATCGATCGAATAAAAGAACTTGATCAAGAAGCGTATCAATCAGATCAAAGCATCAAGAAAACTATCAAGATGTTATTATCTAGTACCTTTATCGATGCAGAAACTGAGCGAATGATTTATCGTGATCAGAACGGAGCTATCCAAGGAATATTATCGATCAATCGAAATGTTACTGATCGTTTAAAAATCGAAGAAGATCTTAAGAAGTCGTTGTTACTACAATCGATACTCATCAAGATTTCACTAGAGTTTATCAATGTTGCAGATACAGATGTTGATAAGAAACTGAATGAAGCTCTAAAAATGGTAGGAGAATTTATTGAAGCAGATCGTGTGTATGTCTTTGAATATGACTACAATAATTATGTCACCAATAATACCTATGAATGGTGTTATGATGGCATAGAACCTATGATAGACCATCTTCAAGGTGTACCTATTGCTGAATTCTATGATGATTGGTATCTTCCTCACAGCCAGGGAAAGACATTGTTCATTGAAGATGTGGAAGCTCTTGATCATCAATCGGGTATTTATCAAATATTAGCCCCTCAAGACATTAAATCAGTTTTGACCATCCCTTTGTTTAATGATGATTTACTCACAGGATTTGTGGGTTTTGATGCTGTCCGTCAAATCCGCCATTGGTCAGAAGCTGATCAGAAATTATTACAGATTTTAGCTGAATTAATCGTTCACCTCAAGCGAAATCAACGACGCAGTTTGGAACTGATTAAGTCACGTGAGATTGCTGAAGAAGCTAGCAAAGCTAAAAGCATTTTCCTTGCCAATATGAGTCATGAACTTAGAACTCCTCTTTCGGGCTTATTCAATGCGATCAGTCTCATTGAAGAAAGTGTCACTGGAGAAAAGCAAATTGACTACATCAATATTGCCAAAACATCCATCGAGTCATTCTCAACCATTATCAATGATATCTTAGATTTCACGCGCATTGAACAAAAGAAAATGGTGATTGATGAGTCATTCTTTAATCTAGAAAATGAAATGTATCAGCTTGCTAAGATGCAAGAATATATGATTTTAGAAAAGAATCTTGAAATGAAGTATTTCTTTGACTGCAAGATTCGACATACGGTTAAATTTGATCGATTAAGATTACGACAAATCATTCTTAATCTCATGAATAACGCTATAAAGTTTACAGATCATGGATCTATCTCTTTAAGCACAAGCATGATTGAAGAAAACGAGCAGTATGCGTCAGTGAAGTTTGAAATTTCAGATACGGGCATTGGAATGGAACCCGAACTCATCGAACGCATCTTCGAACCCTTTGAAAAAGGGACAAATCAACAGAAGAGAAATTTTTCTGGTGCAGGGTTAGGTATTCCGATTATTAAAGGGATATTAAGTCATTACAGTTCAACGCTTAAGATTGAGTCAATTCCCAATCAGGGATCCACTTTTTCATTTGTAATCGACTTTGAAAAAGGGGAAGAAATCACTTCTCAATATCAATCATTACACGGAAAACGAGTACTTCTTATCACCAAAACAGAGATTTATCCTTTCATGAAGTATTGTCTTGAAACGATGTCTCTTGAAACGATGTTTATGGATATTCTCCGCCCAAAGTTATTAAATGACAAGATTGATTATGCAATCATCATGCCGATGGATGAGATTATCAAACCACCTCATCTTGAAAAAATTCTCAAAGAGACCAAAGATAAGGATATCCAAACAATCTTGTGTCTAAACAAACCAGGGATGTTTAGTGAGCAAATTGTATCATTAGCTGATTATACAATTCATTCACCGATGTCACGTGACAAGTTTTATCAAATACTAACACATTATCAACATCAAGAACCATCTTCAAGAATCAAACATTTCCATGATTTATCTGTCTTAGTTGTGGATGATAACAAGACGAATCGACAAGCTCTAGAAGCTATGTTACAAAACCGTGGATGTCAAGTCACTCTCGCAGAAAACGGCTTTGAAGCTATCGATTTTGTCAAAAATCAAACCTTTGATGTTGTTTTAATGGACATTCAAATGCCTGGGATCGATGGGTATCAAACTGCAAAAATGATTCGTGATTTAGATTACACCATGGATGATTTACCGATCATTGCTGTTTCAGCCAATCGATATGGAGGAACGATGGAAGAGGCGTTACGTTTGGGACTTAATGGGTATTTAATGAAACCATTTAAGATGGATCAGTTAATGGATCACATCGAGAGAGCATGCAAACCCAATCGAGAACCTGAAGAATTCGTTTTCTTGAAAGATATCAAAGCGTTTGATCAAGAAGAAATGATGGAGCTATTTAATAACAAGTTGTCCATCGCTCAAAAAATCATCGATGGTTTCATTCGAGATCATGAAAAGGATATAAATCAAATTTATCAAGCGATGATCGATCGCAACGAAATAGTTTTACGACAACACATGCATTATTTCAAAGGAGCGGCTGCATACGTCACGGCTCATCGAATCGTCAGCATATTAGATCGAGGGTCTGAATTGGCTAAACAAGGAAAATGGGATGAATTAGAATGGCTTATTAAGTCACTACCCAACGAGTATCAACGCTGGAAAGACGATATGGAAAA
>CAYLLL010000079.1:0-5372 GCA_964384655.1 uncultured Mariniplasma sp.
GATTGATACTGAAATTCCAAGGTTAAAAAGTGAACCCAATGCAGAGTTAACCTCTCTTTATTTACTGGGAGGATTAATGGTGATCATTGCGTTTTTAGGACTTTACTTAAACGTTGCAGCCAATAGAAAAGCTGAAATGATTGCTGCTATGTCTGTTAAAGGATTAAGACATGATATGTTTGAAAAAATCGAACGACTGTCCGCGTATCAGGTCGATCACTTAACACGACCATCTTTGATTTCTCGGATGACCACAGATACCTATAATATGTATAATGCGACAGCAAGCATGCAGCGATTAGGGGTGAGAGCTCCTGTGTTGTTGATCGGTGGAATTCTCTTGTCTTTATTGCTTGATCCAGTGTTAACCCTCATCATGGTAGGAATGCTTCCTTTGATCACATTGATCGTCTATTATTCATCAAAAAAAGGGATCCCTCTTTATAAAGCAAGTCAAGGTTTTGTTGATCAACTCGTCAGAAAGTTAAGAGAATATATCTCAGGGGTTCGTGTCGTTCGTGCACTTTCCATGAGTGATTATGAAATCGATGCTTTTGATCGCGCGAATCAGAATACGGTGAAAGCTGAGCTAAAAGCTAATATTACGATGGCCAAAATTAATCCCATGATGCATGCAGTCATGAATGTTGGCTTGGTTTTTGTTTTAATCGCAGGTGCTTATCGTCTCAATCAAGGACAAACTCAAATCGGTCAAATCATGGCATTTGTTACTTATTTCACGATTATATTGAATGCGATGATGTCCATCACACGTGTGTTCGTTCTCTCATCACGTGCAACAGCATCTGGTGATCGCATCGATGAAGTGTTAAACATGCCTATCGAACTTAAAGATGGCACTGAATCCATCGTGCGAAAAGATCACATTCCTCATATCGAGTTCAAAAATGTTTCATTTTCATATAATCAAAAAGAAAGCAATCTCAAGCACATTAGCTTTAAGCTTTATCAAGGACAATCCTTAGGAATTATTGGTGCGACAGGATCTGGAAAAACGACGATTATCCATTTGCTGATGCGCTTTTATGAAGTGGATGAAGGAGAAATCCTCATCTATGGAAAAAACATTAAATCGCTTAAACAAGATGAACTCAGACGTTCGATTGGCGTGGTTTTTCAAAACGACCTTATATTCGCAGATAGCATTTACGGAAACATTCAGTTTAACCGTGAAGGGATCACCAATCATGACATCGATGTAGCAACAAAGGTCGCTCAAGCAGAGTTTATCTATGAAAAAGAAGACGAAATGGAGCACCGCATGGCTCAGCGTGGAATGAACCTATCCGGAGGACAAAAACAGCGTGTTCTTATCGCACGTGCTGTCGCTGGGAAACCTGAAGTGATCATATTGGATGATGCATCATCAGCTCTTGATTATAAGACCGATATGAATATGCGTATCGCACTCAAAAAAGAAATGCAGAACACAACTAAAATCATCATTGCTCAACGCATATCCTCACTTAAAGATTCAGATCTCATCTTACTCATAGATGATGGTGAGATCATCGCTTCAGGAACCCATGAAACCTTGATGAAATCCTCAGCTATCTATCAAGAAATTGCTTACTACCAGCTAGGGGGTGAGCCTTCATGATGTATGCAGGAAAACAAGGTCGTGGCCGAAACGATGGGTCAGACCGTGTAAAAAATCGTAGTTATGTTCTAAAACGATTATGGAAATACCTCTATTTTTATCGTCGTAAACTCTATTTAGCACTCTTTTTTACATTGATTACCAATGCACTTTCACTGGTGGGACCTTATTTAACTGGGGAAACGATTGGTGCGATGGAAAACGGGGTTGATTTTGGAAAAGTCTTTTTCTTTGGTGGATTGATGATTGGCTTCTACTTGCTTTCTGCCCTCATCAGTTACATTTTATCCGTCCAAATGACAAAGATTTCCCAAAGTGTGACGTATAAAATGCGAAAGGATTTATTTGAAAAGCTGAATCATGTATCCATCAAATATTTTGATCAAAACCAAACAGGTGATATCATCTCACGCATGAGTTATGATATCGACACGATCAACACATCCTTGGCCAATGATGCAATCCAAGTTTTTACCTCCATCATTACCGTGATCATCTCATTAATCATGATGTTCATCATGTCCAAAGTCCTGATATTAGTCTTTGTTGTCACAATCCCCATTTCGATTATGATCACGAAGGTTTTATCAAAGATCGTCAAGCAAAAATATCGTATTCGTAACCAAAAATTAGGCGAATTAAACGGATTTGCAGAAGAGATGATTACAGGTCAGCGCACGATCCAATCGTATGTTCAAGAAGAAGCAGTTCTTCATCGTTTTGATCAGATCAATGAAGAAGCGACCACAGCTTCTTATCAATCAGGGTATTATTCAACGTCAGTTGGTCCTTCCGTGAATTTTGTTTCAAACTTATCCGTTGCTTTGGTAGGTGTCTTTGGAGGAATTCTCTATTTCTTTTCACAAATAACTCTTGGTAACCTCACATCGTTTACTCTCTATTCAAGACGTTTCTCAGGACCCATCAACTCATTATCCAATATCATGGCAGATATCCAAAGTGCACTAGCCGCTGCAGAGCGGGTATTCCACGTGATTGATCACGAAAACGAACCCCAAGATATTGAAAATGCCATCACCTATGACCAAGTCAAAGGCAATGTCAAGTTTGATCACGTGACCTTTGGTTATACAGAACAATCTGTTTTAAAGAATGTAAGTTTTGAAGCAAAACAAGGGAAAGTCATCGCCATCGTTGGACCTACCGGTGCTGGAAAGACCACATTGGTCAATTTATTGATGCGGTTTTACGATGTCAATGAGGGAAAAATCTATTTAGATCATCATGAAACGCGCACATTGACGCGTCAGAGTTTGAGACGAGCGTTTTCCATGGTATTACAAGATACCTGGATTTTCCATGGCACTGTTCATGACAATATTGCCTATGGGAATGGAGAAGTCAGTCGTATGGAAGTGGAAGAAGCGGCTAAAAAGGCACGCATCCATTCCTTCATCAGCCATCTACCCAACGGATATGACACGATATTGACAGATGAAGGACTCAATATATCCAAAGGACAAAAACAACTCCTAGTTATTGCGAGAGCCATGCTCTCTAAAACTAAAATGCTCATCTTGGATGAAGCCACCTCCAATGTCGATACGCATACAGAAGTGCAGATTCAAAAAGCGATGTTAGCACTGATGGAAAACAAAACAACATTTGTCATCGCCCATCGTTTATCGACCATTCAAAATGCAGATTTAATCTTAGTGATTAAAGAAGGCGACATCATCGAACAGGGTAATCACCATTCACTGATGGAAAAACAAGGCTTCTACTATGAGCTTTATCAAAGCCAATTTGCGTAAATTCTATTTTGCAAATTATATCCTTGTATTTTAACTACCCAGTGTGTATAATGGAAATAGGCATGAAAGTGTCAAGTATAAATTTAAGGAGTAAATGAATGAAAGGCGTAGTAAAATGGTTTGACGCTGACAAGGGATATGGTTTTATCTCTTCAGCAGAAGGTAAGGACATTTTTGTACACTACAGTGCAATCCAAATTGAAGGGTACAAAACATTAGCAGAAGGCGACCAAGTAGAATTCGAAGTCAAGAACGGCGACCGCGGCCCACAGGCAGCAAACGTTCGTAAGGCGTAATAATTTTAAAGGTAATGGGGACTCTTAATTGAGTCCCCCTTCTATTTTTAGTGAAAGAAAACGCTTTTATTAACTTTTGGGTTGACATATAGTCTTAGGATTGTTACAATGGACCACGTAAAATTAAAGCATAGAGGTAGCGATGCATCATAGTAGCATGTGGAGCCGGCAGGCAAAGAAACATGTCAAAGGTAACCATCGCCGAATGACCATTCAGGCATGAATGACTCATGGGGTTATAGGGAATACTTATAACACTCCTACGAAAGTAGAGGCGCTAGCAAAAATGGAATTTTTCAATTTTGAAGTGTCCTCTTGGATGCTTTTTTTGTTACAAAATAACAAAAGAAAGAGGAAGAGAGAATGAAAAGAGTTTTATTGTTTGTCGTATTGGTTGCAGCATTAGGTTTGCTGGCTGCATGTGGCTCGTCAGAGCAGTTTGATTTGGAGAACGAAACAGAGTTTGTCGTGGGTTTAGAAGCTGCGTATGCACCATTTAATTGGTCAACAGCAACACAAAATGAGTTTACGGTTGCTCTTGATGGACAACCAGGAGTTTATGTCGATGGATATGACGTCGTTGTCGCATCACTAATCGCTGACGAATTAGGATTAACCTTAGTGATCAAAGCGATTGAGTGGGATGGATTGATTCCTGCACTTCTTGCAGGTGAAATCGATATGATTATTGCGGGTATGAGTCCAACCGCTGAACGTGCACAAACGGTCGCTTTCTCTGAAGAATATTTTAGATCTGAACAAGTGATGGTAGTATCATCCACTGGTAATTATACAGATGCTACCTCATTAAATGATTTTGATGGTGCACGTGTTGTCGCTCAATTGGGAACACTTCAAGATGATCTGATCGATCAAATTCCTAATGTCAATCATTTAGAACCTTTGGATAGCTATGGTCTTTTAGGGACAGCAGTGGCACAAAATGCAGCCGATGCATTTATCGCAGAACTTCCTGTAGCACAGGGAATGGTTGCTGCAAATTCCAATCTTCAAATCATTCAATTTGAAGGTACCAATGGGTTTGAAGTATCCGATGAAGATGTGATCGTTTCTGTTGCGCTTCGTCAAGAAGATGTCAATTTACTTGCTGCAGTCAATCTTGCTTTAGCGACACTTACCACAGCTGAACGCAATCAAATCATGGCGGATGCCTTATCAAGACAGCCTCAAGAATAATGCTTATCTGGTTACAATTACCTCCAAAAGATGCTTTTTTTGAAACTGTTTGGTATTTAATCCAAACGTATGCAGGTTTCTTTTTTCGTGGAGTTTTTATTACATTGATGTTATCAGTGATCGGAACAGTGGGAGGATTCATCCTCTCCCTGTTTTTGACTGTTCTTCGCACCCAAGAAATCGATGAAAGACGTGATACATCGGTGACTAAAATTTTGAAAAAATTGGGACAATGGTTTTCAATGAGTTACATCACACTCTTTCGTGGAACACCGATGATTGTACAGGCAATGATCTTTTATTATGGTATTGCCCCTCTACGGATCAGTTGGTGGTCACCATTGGTAGCGGGTCTATTTGTCGTCACCCTTAATACCACTGCATATATCGCAGAAGTGATTCGAAGTGGGATTAATGGCGTGGATATTGGACAGATGGAAGCAGCACGATCTTTAGGATTTTCACGCTCAAGAGCAATGTTTC
>CAYLLL010000080.1:0-5354 GCA_964384655.1 uncultured Mariniplasma sp.
CGTCGAAAATCCGATTACAGAAATTATGATGGGCGATACGTACACACTCAATTACTTGGTTCTCCCGTTTGATCTCATCACCACAAGCATTCGTTGGATCACATCGAATCCAGAGGTCATGTTGATTACAAGAGAAGGAGTACTGACTCCCATAAGAAGTGGCGAGGTGACATTAACCGTGCGTTCAACGATCGACATTAATATAAAAACAACAGTCACGATTACCGTAACCACCACCCCTGGGATTGAACTTATGCCTTCTGTGGTCGAAAGTATTCATACACCAGCAACCACATTTACACTTGAAGCAACACCTTTTCCAGCATCCATGAGTGATTCTGATGTCAGCTTTATCTCAAGCGATCCTTTGATTGCATCTGTGGATGCCTATGGAGTCGTGACAAACCATATGCCTGGTGTCGTGACGATCACTGCATCGCTTGTCGATGATCCAGATGTACAAACACAGTATACATTCGAAGTTTATCCAACACTCGATGAGAATAACTTGCTCGATCTTCTCACGATGAATATGGTGACCTACACCACACCGCATCGTTGGACAGCTGTCGGTGTAGGATTCAATTATGACGATTTTAAATACGAATCCGTTTCAAGATTCTATTTTGGCGATATCGTCGTCAACCAAAGTAAGATTGTTCCTGTGTCCACAGGTATTCGTCCAGGTGAAGGATTTGATCCCCATCCTGAAGGTGTCACACAATATAACCCATACAATGTGTATTGGGTCGTGATTCACGACACTGCAAACACGAATCCAGGAGCAGGTGCACTCGCTCATGCAAACTATCTTTACAGCAATGCAATGGCAGGGACACAGCTTTGGGTTTCATGGCATTTCACCATGGACGATAAAGAAGTCTATCAACATCTCCCTGAAACTGAACGCGGGTATCACGCAGGAGATGGTTCAACATTACCAGGACAAGGAACCTATACCGGTGGTGGTAACCGCAATGGTATTGGGATTGAAATGGGAGTTAACCAAGATGCTGATGTCTATCGTATATGGCAACGCACAGCAAAACTCGCCAATGGTCTTTTAGTGAAATACAATCTACCCAGTGAACACATGAAGTATCACGTTGATTTTTCGGGTAAGAATTGTCCTCAAACACTACGTAATGCTGGACTTATTCCACTCTTTGAAAAGATGGCAGACATCGAATATCGTGTTGCCCATGATTATGGGGATGCTACGATTACATTCACTTCAGATCATCCTGAATATGTCGATCATACCGGTCGTGTTATTAAAATGCCCGATCGTGCGATGACTGTAAGTTTTACCGTGAGTGTCACGATCGAAGGTGTCACGACTTCAAGAACGTTCTATAGTTATTTACCTGGCACAATTCAGTAAAAATAACAGACTGAAAAAAATTATCAAAATATGTAATAAAGAAGTCAATATAGAGAAACAAAACGAAATAAAATTGACAGCGCTTTCACATCAAGTGTAAAATACACTTAGAATAGAACGAAAAAAATAGGAGGAAGAAATGAAAAAAGTAGTCGCATTAGTATTACTTGGTTTATTCTTGGCAATCGGCGTATCTTTAAATTCTCAAGCTGCCGATGGTGATCTTACGGATTTATATCCATACGATCAACAAGCTTGCTTAGAAGCAACCAATGCTTGTACTCAAACGAAAGTAGGAAGTTCATACTGGACGTTTGAATACGCGGGTTACCGCTATCACTTTGTTAAAGGTGCAGCTCGTTATGTAAGTGAATTTAATGACGCAAACGCGGATGGATTTATTTCTGCAACTGAAATGGGAGCTCTCTCATGGAATGCATTTGCAGGTGCCATCTTTAATAACACAGACGAAACTGTTGTGTTGTCAACATTAAATGCACGTACAGATTTGACCTCAGTAGTTCATCGTATTTATACATACTGGGATGCTGATGGTGTTCTCCAAATGGTAGAAAACCACATTCATACCTACTATATTTTCAACGATGGTACTGTTGAAGCACCAGACTGGCGTTTAGCAACTGAAGCAGAAAAAGCTGCTTATGATGCTGCTGATCCAAAACCTGTGACAACTAGAGTAGCTCATGTTCGTATGAAGCTCGATGCTGTTGATTCTGATGGTTATGTCCTTGAACCTCTTGGATATTTAAAGTGGACAAACGCTGACGTAGATACCGCTGTTGAACTTGACGTTGAAAAATGGTCAACCATCGTTACAGGTAATCCAAACTTTGTCACCATCCCAGCGGATTGGACAGTTGTTACCTTTGGTACATTTGATCGTGGTTCATACACATCGACACAATTAGTTACTAAAATGGCTAACCTTATGGTAGATGATACTGTGGATCCTATCGTTTTCAATTATGCACCACAACCTGCAGTATTCTCTAATGAATTAGGTGCTATGGATGATGACCCAGCAAGCGCTGGTATCAATGTTGTTGTTGAATACAATGGTACATTTGATCTACCGAATGATATTTCAGTCTCTTGGGTTGATATGTTCGATAATGATGGAATGATCATTAACAACACAGAAAAATTAGACTATGAAGTTGAAATTTCTCAAGAAGGCGTCGTCCTTGAAACCATTGACTTCACCTATGACTCTAATACAGATTCATACACACCTTCGGGTGCGGTCACTGTCATCGATTCATCTGCATTTGGTGATGGTTATACTGCAATCTATCGTGCAACCAATCCTGAAATGCAAGTGACAGAAAGAGAAGTTGACATCGTTATCGGTGTTATGCCTCCAAAATTTGCAGGCGTGATGAATCGTTATGTCGATGAAGATATGTTTGTTGACTTAATGGAAGGTATTACTGCGGATGATGGTTATGGCAATGATCTTACTGACACCATCCAAGTCACGTATCCAGCTGGTTTCAACTATTACTTTCCACAACCTGGTCAATATCAAATTGACCTAGAATTCACACATCATGTTCATTTTGATGGTGTTGCTCCAGAAGTAACCATGAATGGTACAACCTATGCTTACCAAGCATTCAACCCAACGGCAGTTTCAGCTAACGATTACAACTTGCATATTTACACCAATGTCGCAACCGTTAAAGCGATGACCTTAAACTGGACATCCGCTGTTGCAGTCTTCGGTGCTGATGGTAAACTTGACCAAGTTTTATCAAGAGCAAACAACAAGTTAATGAATGAAGCGAACCCACTCCCAACCACTGACGCAGGTAATACAAACGTCGTGGATTACGCAGCATGGCAAGCAGCATTAACACTTGAAGAAGGCGGATTCATCGTGGTTGTTAAGGGTACATCTTCGATTCCAGAAAACGCATTTGTTAAGGGTCTTCCTTATGATGTAATGGGTTCTTATGTATTAGAAGTTCCTGATTTCGACTATGATATCGTTAAGAATGCATCTTATATGCTCACTGTCGATGATACAACAGCTCCAATCGCACTGATTGTTGATGACAATTATACCATTAAGACTGGTGAATTCACGAACCGTGATCAAGCTATCTTAGCAAACGTGGTTGTATTCGATTATTTTGATTCAGTTGAAGATCTTGCTGTTTATGTTTCCAATAATGGTAACTTAAACTTGAACGCAGGCGGTACATATACTGTTGAAGTCACTGTTGAAGATGTCGCAGGTAACGCAACAGTTGTGACCTTTGACGTTCATGTCGTTCTTAATCAACAAATTGCTGATCTATTATCTCAACTCGAAGATGCAGAACAAGCATTAGCTGATCTCGAAGACCAATTTGGTGACGATGAAGCAGCATTAGCAGCTGCAATCGCACGCATTGCTGCACTTGAAACTGCACTTGCTGAAGCTCAAGAAGCGATTGAAGCACTCCAAGTTGTTCCTGAAACAGGTTGTGGTTCTGCAATCAATGGTTCTAGCGCATTATTCATTACATTAAGCATCTTAATGGGTACAGCACTTATTGTCTTCATTAAGAAAAGAAGTTAATTTATAAACTCTAATTGAAGCTTCCGAAGTACCCGACACCCTCGGGTACTTTGTGTTAGTTTCGCGCGCGTACGTGCGTGGCTATCAACGCGCCTTGAAAATATTTTTTCAAATTCGAAAAACAACGAGGTGCGTGTTCTGAATACATGAATATTCGTTATAATTGAACTAAGAATAGACGATGTAGTGTAACACTACAACTTCAAAAATTGAAAGAAAAGAGGTTTCATACGTGAAGAAAATCTTAGGATTATTCCTGATCATGATTTTTGCTCTCACGCTTGTTGCCTGTGGAGATGGTGGGGACCCAACACAACCCATCCCAACAACTACCGCAACAGCAACAATCAATGGTGCAACAGCAGCCACCGTCACGGTGGGTGATACATTTGACCATTTAGCAGGCGTGACGGCTACCGATTCAGTATCAGGGGATATTTCATCGTCGATAGTTGTCGAAGGATTAGCTGCGTTGAATTTAAACCAAGCAGGTAATTATACGTTAACCTATCGAGTGACTGGTAGTGATGGCATTTTGGTGACGGTCACACGTCTAATCACTGTACTCACTGCACAAGGATGTGGTGTTCATGAAGATTTAATTAATGGACAATGTGTGAGACGTGATCCTACCGTGATTCGCATTATGCATGGGGCACCTTATGAAGTGGATCCATTCCATGCAAGCTATAGCGGAACCGAACAACAAGCTAAACAAGAAAGACATAATCAAGTGGAAGAACAATACAATGTCGACATTCAATACCTTCCATATCCCGCGAATGCTCCTTGGGGACCCGATCGTGTGAACGCGATTATTCAGTCCTCCATCTCAGGAGATCATTTAGCAGAAATTTATTGGTCAGTCTCAGACTGGATTCAACAATTGGTTTTAGGTGAAGCCATCGTTTCTGTTGATCAATACATGTCAACGATTGGCGAAAATATTGATCCAAGTTATCAAGAAATTGGATCATATCGCGATTCCATCTATGGTTTTGAAGTAGGGAAACTCACTGTCGATGCAGGTTTATATTATAATGCAGATTTAGTAGCAAGCCTTGGTGTTGATAATCCAACTGAACTCTTCCTAGATGGTCAATGGACATGGTCAACCTTTGAAACTTGGGCAACAGCGGTTCAAACTGCATTAAACTCACTTGGACCCGATCGTTATGCCTTAGGTGGTATGCCATCCTATTATGCAGAAAATATGGTTCCACTCAATGGTGGTAGTTTGATCAATAAGAATACTGGTCGTGTTGCATTCGCTCAGAATCCTGCACTTGCCACCTATGATTTCTTAAATTCACTCTACGTGAAAGGTTTATTTGAACCTACACCCCAATATGACGCTGGTTCACCCACTTGGATGGCAGGTCA
>CAYLLL010000081.1:0-5348 GCA_964384655.1 uncultured Mariniplasma sp.
TATCTTTTAGGTCAAAAGAATAAAAAGATTATTCTCCTTGACTTAGACTTAAGAAAACCCAAGATGCACAGAGTCTTCAATGCTCCTAATAAGAACGGATTAACCGATTATCTATCCGGTAAGATTGAGTTTAATCAACTCATTAAACATTCTGATGAAATCGGAATCGATTTCATCGTCACCGGTGAAAAGACAACCGCAGTGGTCAATGTCTTAGAAGCAGATAAGATGAGAGACCTTATCCAAAAGCTTAGAGAAACCTATGATTATGTCTTGCTGGATGCACCTCCTGTCATCGCCGTCTCTGATGCGTTATACATCGCTAAGAATGCCGATGGCGTCATCTTCATCGTCGCACAAGGAATCGCGAAGAAGAGTCTTGTCAAAGAAGCCATTCAAACCCTTAAGACCAATCATGTGCCCATCATTGGTACCGTACTTACCCAAGTCAGCTTGAAGAATAGCAGTTATGGTTATGGGTATGACTATAGCTACAAATACGAAGAATGATGTTTATCGATATTCATACCCATATCCTCTATGATGTGGATGATGGGTCTCAAGATATTGAAACATCGCTTTTGATGATTCAAAAAGCGGTGGCAGATGGGACAGAAAGTATTATCCTCACCCCTCATGTTCAGTCAAGACCTCAAAAAGTTGAACGTAGTGTTCATCGTGAACGCTTTGAAATCTTAAAGGAACGAGTGAAAGAAGAAGGCATTCATGTCAATCTCTATTTAGGGGCTGAAGTGCTCTACCGATCACATCTAGAACCCGATTGGAATGAACTCTCTTTAGCAGGAACGAAATACGTGTTACTTGAGTTTTCGATGCAAGAGCATTCACCCGTGGAAGATGTCGTCTATGATGTCACCCGTATGGGATACATACCGATTGTTGCTCATGTCGAAAGATATCCTTATGTCGATTTCGATTTAATGAGACGAATTAAGGATTTAGGGGCGATGATCCAGGTCAATGCGACTTCCATTTTAGGACTCGATAAAAAGGTGCATAAAAAGCATCCGATGAAGATGCTTAAAGATGGACTCGTGGACATCATCGCTTCGGATACCCATCATATCACGTACCGTGAACCTAATTTACTCGACTGTTACACCTACTTAAAAAAATACTTTAACCAAGATGAACTTGAAGCATGGTTCTATCTTAACGCAAAACGAATCTTAGATAACGTACCTTCATAAAATCGACATGACTCATTCTCATAGACCTATGATGATGAGTCATTTTTATTTAAAAATCATACAGTATAAGGAACCTATGATATGCGCGAATTTTTTAGTCAACAACAGGGTAACTCGATCCCATGGTTTGGTCTCACACACATCGTATTACTCTTAGGATTTTTCGCTACACTCATTCTTTTATGGATCTTGGGTCCTAAGTTAAAACATACCAAGGCTGAACCTTGGGTACGTTATCTCTTGGTAGTACTCACCCTTCTTTTTGAATGGCTCGTGTTTGAAGATAGAATCCTCAATGGATCCATCTTTCGTATCCCCTTATGCGGGATTGCACTCTATGGATTAACCTATGCCATGGCATTTAAGCATGAAAAAACGTATAAAATCTTTTATTTTTATGCGTTTGGAACCTTACTCACCTATTTATTCTTTGATACGACATGGGGACTCGATCGTTGGAATGGTTGGAGCTATTTTGGTGCCCATGCAGCGATCGGATGGTTTGCTGTCTATGGATATCGAGTGTTAGGATTTGTTCCTAAGCGAAACGATCTTTATCTCTCGATGGGGATCTTAGCCATCTATGGCTTCATTTCAGGATATGCCTTCTTAAGATATGGGGGTTCTGATGAGTTATTTTTGTTTCATGCTCCAGCTGATTTCATGAATGTGTTCATGGATACTCATTCCCTTGTGTATTTAGGTGTGTTCTTGATTCTTGCTGCTTTGTTATTACATCTCATGTATCTGCCCATCTATCTTGTAGAGAGAAAACGTCAACGAATTTCATAATCCATGAAGTATCGAACTCAATCAAAAGGTCATAAGTTTCTTATGACTTTTTGTTTTATCCCCTAAAAAACGAGGGGATATCATGAACCCCTCATAAAAAACATGGTATAATATGAAATATCCAAGGAAAGGAATTCATGTGCTATGCCTGTTGTTCAGTTTGGAAATATTTATTATTTCATCTATATCGCAGCTTTCTTTCTATTAACCCTTATTTTAGTACGCTTTTTAAAGCATAAAAGTGATACGTATCGTTATCGTTTTATCTACGGTTTAATCATTTTAAATCTTTTCGTTCACTTTGCTAAGATTTTTATTTATCCCTATACGACAGTCGAGCATATTTGGACGAAGGTTTCATTTGAAAATATCTGTGCAGTCTCTGTGCTGACGTTCCCTTTATTGTTTTTCGCGAAAAACAGAGTCTTAAAAGACTACATGATCATGGTGGGGATCGCTTCAGGGATTATCACCTTCATCTTTCCAGTAGACGCGATGAGTGAATATTTTAATGGTGCGATTTTGGGATATAAACATGCGTTTTCGATTGAAACCATCCGTTTTTATACCTCACACTATATTTTGTTTGCTGCACCCTTCTTAATGATGCACTACCATATGCATGAACTTTCGATTAAACGTGCTTATCAAGGGCCTTTGATGTTATTGTTGATCTTAGTCATCATCTTCATCAATGAACTTTTGATCACTTGGGTCGGATGGGTACCCAGAGAAGATTTCTTTGATCCATCCAAACGTAATCCATCCTTTATCTTTGGTGTCAGAGGGGATCTATCCGGTTTAGTGGTTGTCTTAGGGGTTTTCGTCCCTGGATTCTTACGTGTGAATCCCTGGTTTACAGGGGATGCATTCTTTCCTGTGTTATGGCTACTCTTTCCCGCTATCTTTTATGGTGGGCTCATCGCACTATCGTTTGCGTTCGTCTATGACACCGATAATACCTTACGTTTCTTTAAGTTAAAAGCGAAACTTCCTGTGCTTGAAGATTCGAAAAAGGTTAGCGAATAACGATTTGTCTTTCATCATGTTCTATGTTAAGATAGAGTTATGAACAGCTAAATAATTAAAGAGAGGAACACGTATTCATGGACCAAAGACCTAGCGGATTTAAATACACCAAGGCACATGTGATTTATTTAAGCATGTGGAAAGATGGGTCATGGGATGAAGGACGTCTTGATCCAAATGACCAACTCACCATCTCAGGTTTATCGACAGCCCTCCATTATGGACAGGAATGCTTTGAAGGATTAAAAGCATACCGACGTAAAGATGGAAAAGTCCAACTCTTTCGCGTCATCGAAAATGCACGTCGTTTCCAAACCTCATGTGAACGGTTGATGATGCCAGTCTTCCCTGTGGAACGCTTTATCGAAGCGGTGAAGATGACAGTCAAAGCCAATATCGACTTTGTTCCTGCATATGGATTCAAGGATTCTTTATACGTCAGACCCTTTATGATTGGAATTGGCGACAACTTAGGACTCCGACCTGCTCCGATGTTCTTATTCTCCATCATCGTATCCCCTGTAGGGTCTTACTTCAATGGTGAAGTCAAACCTGTGGATATGATCACGACCGATTATGACAGAGCAGCTCCTAATGGGATGGGACACGTCAAAGTGGGTGGCAATTACGCAGCATCTCTCATGTCTCAAGTTCACGCAAGAAAAGCTGGGTATGCGGATGCGATCTTCTTAGATCCTAAAACCCACACAAAGATTGAAGAAGCGGGAGCAGCCAATTTCTTTGGTATTACCAAAGATGGCACGTATATCACCCCTAAATCCCCTTCCATCTTAAATAGTATTACCAATCGTTCATTAAAATATCTTGCCAAAGAAGTTCTCAATATGAAAGTGATCGAAGGCGATATCTTCATCGATGATTTATCGCATCTCGAAGAAGCGGGGGCTTGCGGGACTGCCGCGATGATCACCCCGATTGCATCCATCACCCATCATGAGAAAAAACATGTCTTTCCCTATCATGAACAGATGGGACCTTATACAAGAAAACTTTATGATATATTATCGGGTATCCAATACGGCGACGTTGAAGATCCACTGGATTGGGTAACGATTCTCGACTAAAGAAAGTGTGATCTTATGCGCATTCAATGGAACCTTGTGGTTAAATGGATGAAGAAGCACTACAAAGTCTTGACGGCTGTTTTTTCAGTCGTCTTTATTCTTTTTACCTTTCTACTCATGCGTTTTATCATTCCCCATGATAAGACCGCATGGTCTCATTTACTCTATTTACCAATCATCATGGCAGGTAGTTTTTTAGGACCTTGGGGAGGACTGATTATCGGGTTCTTATCAGGCTTAGCATCAGGACCTTTGATCCCTGTGAGTGTCGATCCCTTCGTCCCTCAATTTTGGGGGGATTGGGTTTTTCGTGGGTTGATGATGATTATCGCGGGTTTGATCTCTGGAGGTTTTGGTGTCCTCTATCAGCGCTCAAACCAAAAGATCATAGACCTATCCATGAAAAACATCGATTCAGGACTACTGAACATCACTTTTCTTGACTCACTTCATCTTGAAACGAAAAAACTTTATACACTAACCTCCGTCATGATTGCTAATGGGGATTCCATTTGTGATGTTGCTGGATATCATCAGTATTATGCATATCTAAGGGATGTTGAGAAGAGGTTGACATCCAAATATCCTGATTTGATCATGATTCAAGCGAATCTCTATCACCTTTGGATCATCAAACCTTCAGAAGATTTTCTTGCAGAAATCGATACATTTTTGGATATATTCCATCAAGCTACATACATGAATGATACTCGTCTTTTTGTCGACTATTCCATGGGATTTTTTCAGAAAAAGCACGTTCAGGAAACCAAACTTGCCAATTACTTTATCCCTTCGGATATCGCAGTTAAAGACGCGCGTCGTAAAAACCTTACGCATGTGATCTACAGTGATTTTGATACCAATCGACAACTTGAATATGAACTACTTACCGATTTTCAAACCGCACTTTATGATGGATCGATCTATTTAGTGTATCAACCTAAAATCAGTTTTAAGACGGGTAAACCTTCGGGGCTTGAAGCACTGATCCGTTGGGATCATCCAACCCGAAAATTGATACGTCCTGATCAATTTATCAGTGCTGTTGAAAACACGAATATGATTCACGAAATGACTTTACAGGTATTCAAGTGGTCACTATCTTATCAGAAGAAACTCAATGAAAAGAAAGTGTTCCTTCCCATATCGATCAATATTTCAGCTAGAAACTTATATGATGAAGAGTTTTTCAATAAAATGATGTCCATTATCAAAGAATTTGATGTAAAAC
>CAYLLL010000082.1:0-4176 GCA_964384655.1 uncultured Mariniplasma sp.
AGCAGCGTGGCTGCCTATCTACTTCTAAAAGACGGCTACGATGTTGAAGCCGTTTTTATGCGTAATTGGGATAGTGCAACGAATCTCGATATCAAAGGAAATCCAACGGCATTTGATGAAGTGTGTGAACAAGAAAAGGATTATCAAGATGCAAAAGCGGTTGCTGATAAACTGGGGATTGTCCTCCACAAAGTCGATTTTATCGAGGATTATTGGGATCGCGTATTCTCATACTTTTTAGATGAGTATAAGAAAAATCGAACACCTAATCCTGATGTTTTGTGCAACAATGAGATTAAATTCAAAGCATTTATCGAGTATGCAAAACGATTTGAGCCAGATTACATCGCGATGGGTCATTATGCTCAAGTTGATTTGACGGGTGAATACCCCCGATTATTACGCGCTTTAGATCAAAATAAAGATCAAACCTATTTTTTATCACAGCTTAAAGCAGAACAATTGAAACATGTCATGTTTCCTATTGGACATTTAGATAAATCGGAAGTACGTAAAATCGCTTTTGAACAAGGACTCATCACAGCCAATAAAAAAGATTCTACGGGCATATGTTTTATCGGTGAACGTCACTTTGCTCAGTTCTTAAGCAATTATCTTCCCGCTCAAAAGGGATGGATGAAGCGCTTGGATGGTACGGTGATCAAAGAACACTTTGGGTTGATGAACTACACGATTGGTCAACGAAAAGGGTTGGGCATCGGTGGCACCAAAGAGGGAACAGATGCTTGGTATGTCGTGGGTAAAGATCTAAAAACCAACACGTTACTTGTCGAACCAGGGTTTGATCATCCCTATCTGTATTCAGATGAAGCCATCATCACGGATGTTGTCTGGAGAGGTCCAAAGACCGAAGGTCCTATGACAGCGAAGTTCCGTTATCGACAAAAGGATCATGACGTCTATGTCGAATGGCTTACCGAAGATAAAGTAAGAGTGACATACCCTCAAAAAGTGAGAGCGGTGACACCAGGTCAAGTATGTGCCTTTTATCAAGGAGATTGCTGCGTAGGTTCTGGATTTATCGATCAAGTATTTTTTCAGAAAAAACAACGTTTATACAGTTAAAGGAACATGAAGTTCCTTTTTCTTTTGTTTGACTCCATGGTATAATGAAGATAAATGAACAGTGAGGTTTTTCATGGAAACAGTACGTGGTAGAATTAAAAATTATGTCTTTCACAATGACGAAAATAGTTATTCTATCGCACGATTGGTTACTGAAGATAACCATCAAGTCACTTTAGTGGGTTATTTTCCAGTGGTCAGTGAAGATATTCTTTATGAATTTAGTGGCTCTTGGGTGAAACACCCGAATTATGGGGAACAACTCAAAGTGGAGTCGTTTAAAAAATGTGAAGAACAAAGTGTTTCGGGATTGGTCAGTTATCTCTCTTCACCCTTCTTTCATGGAATTGGTCCTAAAACAGCTGAAAAGATAGTTGCTGAATTTGGTGTTGACGCGATCAAGTTGGTTTTAGAAGATAAATCAATTCTCAAAAGAATCGGATTATCCAATGTCCGGATCGAAAAGTTTTATCAACAACTCTTAGAAAATCAAACCAATGAACACATACTCATCGCGCTATATGGCTTTAATTTATCGGGTAAAATGGCGATGAAATTGATGAATAAATATCACATGTTGACTCTAGAAAAGATGGAAGAAAATCCTTATCGACTCGTGGATGATATTGAGGGTATTGGATTCATTAAAGCGGATGAAATTGCCCATAAATTAGGGGTTGCCAACGATGATCCCAGACGGATCAAAGCGGCGATTCTCTATGCTTTAGAATCCTTAGCGTATCAAAATGGTGATCTTTATCTCAGTGAGACACAACTCTTGTCATATACAGAACAAGTATTAGGTGATCCCATGGATTTGCGTGATGCCATATCAGCTCTTGTAGATGAGAAACGCATCACCATTGAAGAGGATCGGTATTATTTGACGATGTCTTATGTCAGCGAAATCTATTTGGCAGACAAAATTCACGAGCTCGTTCATATTGACCCTCTTGACATCGATGTATCCTACATCAAGACATTGCTTGATGCCGTTGAAATTCAAAAAAACATGCAATATACAGACATTCAAAAAGAAGCCATCATCACGGCATTAACCCACCCTTTCTCCATCATTACTGGGGGACCAGGGACAGGAAAGACAACCATTATTGATGGTCTTTTAGAAGTCTATCGACTCTATCATCGATTGAATTTAAAACATCCTTCCATCGGTGAAAAAATCGCCCTCATGGCACCGACGGGTCGCGCCGCGAAACGCATGAAGGAACTCCTTGATATGGATGCGAAAACCATCCATCGTCAGCTCGGATATAATTATGATGGTGAATTTCTTTATGATGAGTATCATCCACTTCCCCATGATTTAATTATCGTTGATGAAGCATCAATGATCGATATATTTCTAGCTAAGAAACTCTTTGGAGCAATCAAAATCGGGTGTCAGGTCGTCATCGTCGGCGACGTAGACCAATTGCCTTCGGTGGGCCCTGGTCAAATCCTATCCGATCTGATTGAGAGTGAAACGATCCCTACGGTTCGTCTTAATCAAATTCATCGACAAGCCAAAGATTCAAAAATCATACGCTTATCTCGTTTGGTGAATGAACAAAATTTAAATGCGGAGGATCTCGTCTCGGAACAGGATGTGTATTTGTATCGTGCCCATCCTGAAAAGATTAAAGATATCCTCATCAAACAAGTTCAAGGTGCCCTGAATGAAGGCTACAATTTGATTGAAGATATTCAAATTTTAGCACCTATGTATAAAGGTGATCTCGGGATTGATGCGTTGAATCAAGCCTTTCAAACAGCGTTAAATCCTAATAAAGACATCAAGATGACCTATGGGGATAAAACGTATTATGTGGGCGATAAAGTCATTCAACTCGTCAATGATCCTGAACGATTGATAATGAATGGAGATATTGGTATCATCAAAGCGATCAAAACCAATGCACAAGATGAACTTTACATGATCGTCGATTATGATGACAATCAGGTGATGTACGAAAAAGGAGATCTGGATGAGATCAATTTAGCGTACGCGATCAGCATTCATAAATCTCAGGGAAGCGAATACAAGATTGTTATGTTACCCATGATACGCAGCCATATGCATATGCTTAAGAAGGAACTCATCTATACCGCAATGACACGCGCCAAACGATTCCTAATTATTTTAGGCGATATGAACCTTTTGATCTATGCAGCGAATCATCTTTCGGATAAACGACAAACCACGCTTAAACTGCGATTAAATGGCCTTATAACGCACGAAATTGAGGAGAAGGATCCCTTAGAGGACCTTTCACCTTATGATTTTATGACATGAGAGGTGAGTCTATGATTTTAGCAAACCATGCAAAAAAGTATTATGGGAAGATTCGCGGAATTGAAGATGTATCACTTGAAGTAAAGCCTGGAGAAATCTTCGGATTTGTAGGTCCCAACGGTTCAGGTAAAACCACATTTATTCGTAGCCTGTTGGGGTTATTAAGACTGGATTCAGGCACAATGTCTCTGTTTGATCACGAGGTTTCAGTGGGTCAACAAGACCATTTTTCGAAAGTGGGCTACATGCCATCTGAATCATTCTTCTTCAATGAACTCAAGGTCAAAGATATCATTCGATTTTTTCAAAGTACGCGTCATGTGGATGAGACATATTTAAAGCATTTGATTGATCATCTCGATGTGGATTTAAGTAAAAAATTTGGTTCACTCTCTTTTGGTAATAAGAAGAAAATAGGCATCATCGTCGCGATGATGCATCAGCCAGAGGTCCTTATCTTAGATGAACCGACCGCAGGTCTTGATCCACTCATCCAAGCACGCTTTCTCGATCTTTTGCTTGAACAAAAAGCGAAAGGATGCGCCATTTTATTATCATCCCACGTGTTAAAAGAAATCGAAAAAGTGTGTGACCGTGTCGCACTCATTAAAGAAGGATCACTCCTTTTCACAAGGCGGATGGATGATATTCGCAAAGAAGAGAGTAAGCGGATTATTGTTTGGCCGAATCACCAAAACCTCATGCTGGAAGGTCTTCACTATTTGCGAGATGAGAACGGATCATCGCATTATACCTATCAAGGAAATGTCAATGAGTTAATGCACTATTTATCT
>CAYLLL010000082.1:4252-5336 GCA_964384655.1 uncultured Mariniplasma sp.
GATCCGCAACATCGATTTAGAAGAACTCTTTCAAGTCTTTTATGAAAGAGGTGATGTCCGATGAAACTCTTTAGACTCGAATTAAAGCGCAGTATCAAAAGTAATCTTATCTGGTCCATCAGTTTAGGTATTACGATGTTTTCGATCATCATCATTTATCCGATGGTTATGGACATGATGGATGCGTTAAATGAAATGATCGATTATCTTGAAAGTATCAACTCAAGCTTTGTTGAATTCATCAATGATTTTGGTGGAATTCCTCAAAATGGAGTGGAATATTTCGCGACAGAAGGAGCAATGATTTTGCAAATCGCTGCGGGAATCTATGCTGCGATGATGGGGTATCAAATTATTAACAAAGATGATAAGGAAAAAACGGTCGAAGTTCTTTATACCTTACCTATTCATCGCTTAAGCTATTTATTCCAAAAGATGTTGGTTGTCTTTGTCGAAATCTTTATCTTTATGGCAACACAAATACTATTTGTCATTATCGGATTTATGATCGTTTCACCCGATGAAGCCATCCTTGAATTGTTCAAGTTTGGATTCTACGACATGTTGATGATGCTGATGATCAGTTATTTATCGATGGGACTTGCACTCATCTTAAAACCTCAATCATCATCCTTTATTCCCATGGCGATTCCAATTCCTCTTTACGTCATCACGACCATCGCCTATGCGACAGATAATCAGACGCTCAAATTACTTAAGTATATTTCACCTTTCACATTCGCTGAACCTGTGGGTATCCTCAAGGATCATACCGATTTTGAATGGCTTAATTTCTTGATTTTTACAATCTTTACCCTTACTGTGATTGGTTTTTCGATGGTTCGTTTCAAACGAAGAGAAATCATATAAATAAAAAGACGCAACCCTTGTTGCGTCTAATTTTTTTATGTTTTATACAATCGTCGATCCACTCTTGATGAGGGGGTCTGTAATCTTTGAAGATCGGAAGATTCGGCAATTACGACCAATCTTTGTGAATCCTGGAATGATTGCACCTTTTTCAATGACGGTAATCCCTGTTCTTAACAGATCAGGTTTTTCGATATTGGGGGTATAGTCTTCG
>CAYLLL010000083.1:0-5329 GCA_964384655.1 uncultured Mariniplasma sp.
ACTTGAAGATTCTTTCGTGATTGATCGATAAACTTACGAAGGTTTTCTTCGTTATAACCTTCCTTGGTGTGAGGGTTTAACCAGCGTCCAACTTTGGTGATCACAAAAGGTTTTTCTTTAAGTATTTTCATGTAGCGGCCAATCGCTCTTTCGCTCTCACCGCCGATGTACACATCCGCTGTGTCAAAACAATTGATCTGTTCTTTGGTTGCTGCTTGAAGGGTCTTTTCGGCAAGTTCAGGATTGAAAGGATCCCCCCATTTACCCCCAAGTTGCCAACACCCCATGGAAATCTCACTTACTGAAACATTTGTTTTTCCTAAAATTCTTTGTTTCATCATCTTCACCCTTCTTAAAAATCAATCCAACGTGATGAAAAGTTCAAGCGCACATAATGAATCATCCAGTTGCTTAAAATAAAGATTATTATCGGCTTGAAGTGCCTCATAGACTTTCTTGATGATCTCACTCTGATCAATGACATGGACATGTGCGAGTTGATAATTAGGATTCTTAACGTCCGTCGATATGAGCAGTTCGTGGGTTATTCTAATACGTTTTACTTTTGGTGTTTCCTTTTGAGCGAGCGTATAGACTTTCATATCGATGACTACTACACTTAGGAATCCTTCTTTTTCTTCAAATTTAAATTTGACAAGATTTTTCATGAATTTAACTTATCACCTTATAGGGTGATTGCCTCCATCTTAAAGATTGTGTGGGCTAATTTTACCTATATTATAACATTATCAAAGAGAAAAACAGATAATGCTATGATGATGACACTCGTTATCCTATCAATATTTACACACAAAGAGCCCTTTTGATAAGGGCTCTATTTTTAACCTCAGATGGATTGTATGTTTATTTAAACAAATCCTTAGGTGTGTGGGTGTAGTATCCAAGATAGTGTTCAATTCTTTTTACAATATAGACAAACATGTCTTTAATCTCTTCTTTTGTGAGATGACTTAATGACACATCATGAACCATCGCATCTAACGCAAACGATAAATCTTTATGATCAAAAGCTTTGAGTAATCGCTGATGGTTAAGAATGTGAGGTAACGTCATTTCTTTAGGAAGTTCAGGCATGTTGCCGGAATAAATAGGTTTGACATCATCACGACGGAATAATGCATTTGTTTCAACCACATGTCCTATCGGTAAATTAGGAATTTGTCCATAGTTAGGCATGTTAACATTCGTGATGAGTTCAGTTAAACCTAAGATGGCTTTGAGTTGTAAAATGCCTTCTTCTCCTGAACCATGAATTTCAACGTTTTCCTTGCCCTCGATGATTCGTTTTGCAGACGCATTTCCCCTTTCTTTAATCTGTTTACGCAAACTGACTGGAGTGAGGAAAAAGCGCCACGTGTCAATCATCTCTTGATCCTTTGTATACCATTCATGAGGTAGAAACTCAACCAAATGACGATCCCCTGCGGCGGCAATCACACCGAATCGCTTGAATAAATCAAACTTCACGCGTTCTGAACTCCCAAAAGGTCCTACATGTTTCCAACGATCTCCGTGTACACCAACCTCATAGTGTTTATCGACATAGGCTTTGTAAATAGGAAATAGATCTAAATCTTTGTAGGATGCATAGTTGATCCATGTAAAATGGTTTATGCCTTGAGGATTAATTTGAATTTCGTGTCGTGTGGCGTCAATTCCAGTGACTTCCTTGAGCGCTCTTGCAAGAATCATCTGAACATGAAATACTTCATGACAGTTACCGAATGCTTTAATCTGTGGATAGATATGATAAAGCATTTGAACACACATCGTCATGGGATTCGTGAAATTGATCACCCATGCATCTGGTGCGTACTGTTTAATTTTTTCTGCAAATTCTGCATAGATAGGCATCATGATGAGTGAGCGAAAGATTCCTGAGGGTCCTGTTGTGTCACCAACGGTTTGATAGACCTTCCATTTCTCAGGTGCGTGAACATACGTTTCCATCTCATCAAACGTCCCTGGTAAAATCGAAATAAAGATAAAATCAGCATGTTGAAGGGATTCTTCGAGTGTTTTGGCTACAGTAAATGTCCAATGACCTACAGCCTGTTCAAGCTTCATCATGGTATTTCCGATGATGGCGTTATTTTGGGCGGCTTCTTCATCAATGTCGTATAAAGAAACCTCTCCACCTATCTCATCTTCAAGTGCTAGATCACTCATTAATCCACGAGCCCATAACCGAGAACCGCCACCAATGTAAGCTATTTTAATTGATTTCATCATTAAGACCTTCTTCTATGTTTTGTTCTTACCGTAAAGACCATGTTATTTTTGACTCAGTGCATCGTATTGAATCCCTGCAAAAATCAATGCTGCTAATCCGTACGACCAGTTTTTGTTTTTTGGAATAAACTTATACCCTAAATAGGGGAATATGGGTAGGGGAATCGTGGGTCCACTGATCTCAGGCATACATAATCTTCCGTTTTCTTCATAGAGTGCATCGATGACAGCAAATAATGCCTTTTCTCCAGCAACTCGAAACGACTCATCTAAAAGATTCATGCGAAATCCTTGGAGAAATCCAGAAGCTACTAAAGCTGTAAAAGAAAGTTCACGATAGGTTTTACCCACTTTATTGAATACCGTTTCAAAGGTTCCATCTGCCCGTTGATATGGTAATAGGGCTTGAGCCGTCTTTTGAAAGATCTTGATGATCTCATCTTTTTCTTCATGTTCACCAATGGATTCTAAGATCATAGGGAGTGCTGCGATGACCCAACCATTTCCACGTCCCCAGTAAATTTTACGCTTGGGATAATGCGTTTTCCATGTAGTCCAATAACAATGGTACCATAGATGATCTTTAGGGTCTTGCATATATTTCGCCATAATACGTGGTTGTCTTGCAGCGACTTTCATCATATCCGGATCGTTTTGTTCTTTGGCATAACGTGCAGGAAAAACTGAAAACATCATGAGACTATCCACCCAAATGGATTTGGGATAGAACTTACCCTCAAGAGAGTTTCCTAAATGATTCACCGAGTCTTCAATCAATCTCGGTTCTTTCATGATGTAATGAATGACGCGATCCGTTAACTTCTTGTAATCCTCATTGTTGGTTTTTTTCCACATATAATATGTGATAAGTCCTGGTGCTGAGGTATCACTTTGATCGACACGTGGCGCATGGTTGACATAGTAGTCACAATATCCTTTTAGGAAAGGAGTAAATTGATCAGTATGTTGGTGTTCATCCAAAAGTGAAAGAGCATACCCCAAAAGAGCTTCGCCCCACATCCATTTCATTTTGGGATCCCACGTTTCAACGATATCAAGAGCTAATCGATTGATCTTTTCAATAACCTTCATTGGTCCAAACCTCCCGTGTACATGCATCATAATTGAGTGTTAATCCATGACCCTCATGTTGAATGTCGATGGTGTTAGGTTTTCGTTCGATCAGAGCAAACTGAGACTCAAGTCGTGGGTAGTCAAGGGCAATTCTCTTTTTGTCGACAATCAAAGGCTGACTCCAACCGATGTGATAGGTGTGCTCCATATCTTCAACATAGATACCAAAACGTGTCATCAAACGTTCTTCCGTTTCTTTCTTATCAATAAATGTTTGGAAGGATCCATCTTGATGGGCTGATCCCATCGTCACCATCATTTGAATATGATTCCCTTGCACGACGACTTCGTCTTCCCTCTTCTCATACATACGTGAGAACTGTAACGCACAGTATGTCTCGTTTTTCATTAAAAAGATAGCTTTATCCATTTCAACAACTTCGTCAAACTGAGCGAAGGGGACATGAACGTGGATAAATCGTTGTCTTTTACGTTCCAAAAATCCTTTTCGAGGGGTGAGGTTATACATGAGAAACACACGATTTTCATGTTGCACCACCATCGGATTGATGCCGTTACCGACCCAATAGGATGGCGAAAAATTTCGAGCAGGATCATCAAACATAGGTGATCCGGGGTGCGTTGAGAACACATGAATATCTCCCGGAATAGATACTTGCCAGAGGTGCTGTTGATCACCGAAGTCTTTGGGGTGATACGCTTGTGCAGTAGCTAGCATGTAATCTTTCGTGTGATAAACATAGGTATTTGCACGCTCAATAGCAACCCCTCTAGTGGCTGGATTAAGCAGACGCACCAATAAAGGAAGCAGTTTGAGTTTTCTTAACATAGGTGCATTGATCATTTTCAAATCACGTAAAAAATTATTCTCTTCTAAATGCCAATCGTTATAGATCTTCATGGTCATCATGATCGATTCGGGATTCGTGAAAGCTTCCATAGCCCAAAAGTACATTCCTTGACGATCACTTGTTTTCTCTTTAATCTCATACTTGACTTCGTTGAGATTTAAACCATTAGATGCCTTTATAATGCCTTTTTCACGTTGTTGAGCAATAATCTTAATCACGTCAGGGACTTGATAACTACGGGTAAGAACAAAGAGTGTGGATAGTCTTGTATAATCATAAGGATGTGTTAAGATGCCAAATGCTTTTTTTAGGATATCATTAACATCAGCATCCGCTCCACGTTTCTTTTGGTTCTCATAGGCACGTCCTGATGACGTAACAAAATACCCCTCAAAAGAGTAAAGTGCCATATCTAGAAGAAGTAAATCCAAGATCATCTTTGAACGGACTTTCATCTTCAGATCTTGGGTTTGTTCAATCAAGAGAACTAAAGGAGCGATATCTTCTTCGTAATACGTATTGGAATGCCATTCTGTCATGCCATAGGTAAAACGATCCTTCAACCAATGATCGATTTTAACCTTTGCTTTTTCAAAATGATCTTGTCCTGATTTCCCATCATTCATAAAGATAGCATCAGAAAAAAGTTGTCCTGCTAAATATTCACATGTGTGAAAGATAAGTTGGTGATTTTCTGACCAAAAGCACATCCCATCTTCTCCGGGTTCATCCATCCAATACTTAAACCCTAAGATGGCATCCTTGATTTTTTGGTTTGTGGTATCAGTTAAAAATTTCTTATAGTCTTTATAGGTTTTAATTAAGATGAGCATGCGAAAGTCTGCACAATCATATCTCGCATTGACAAAATCAATCAATGATAAAAGATTGGTTTCATCAATCGTCTTCCCTTGATCTAAATCAACGATTTCAGGAAAACACTTCGTATTCATTTTGATGGCCATACCAACATCTTCTGTAGCCATGTCCTTCTCCTTTAACCGACGATGTGTTGAATTTCAATCAGTCGCTTCGCTTCATCTTCAGATAATTCAACGCGTTTTTCTCGTTTATCAAGGAACGATGATATCTCTAAGGTGAGTGCCTTCGTCAACACGAAACGTCTGGCT
>CAYLLL010000084.1:0-5326 GCA_964384655.1 uncultured Mariniplasma sp.
ATGGGTATGTTTTAAAAGAGGCTTTCGATCAAGGATTTATCAAAGAAGCGATTGCAAGTGATTTAAGGGAACAACCCTTAACATCAGCCATGAAGAACTTAGCTGGCTATCCAGTGTCTTTCATCCTTTCGGATGGGTTTATCCATATAAAAGAATCCTTTGATGTTGCACTGATTGCAGGTATGGGCGCACATCTGATCACACAGATTATGCGATATGCCCCTAAAAACGATCAAGTCTATCTTTTACAACCCAATGACAAGCACGAAGTGGTCAGAGAATATCTGATGCATCATGGATGGATGATTACCGATGAATGGGTAGTCCATGATAAGTTTTATTACGTCATCATGGAAGTTAAAAAGGGAACGATGTCGTTGACCATCGATGATCTTTACTTAGGTCCTGTTTTAAAACATAAGATTGAAGCGAAAGATTTTTATCAACATAAACTTGCACAGATCAATCAAATCATTGATCACGCCAAAGGCAGTTCACGAAATTCATTGGAACAACGACGTGAAATCTATCAAAAGATATTAAAATAGAATTACGTAAGAACCCCAAGTTTTACTTTACTTATTCTCATTATTAAGGTAAAATGAAGGGGTATATAACGCACTTTTAGGAGGATTTTATGAAAGAATATCAGCTTTTACAAAAGCTTGATCGCTCGCTACAAGCCTTTCGTTTGTCGGGTGTTTACAAGCGTTCACAAACAAAATTGTCTGATGCGGATATCATGGTGATGTTTTGTGTCGCTTTCTGTGATACCAATCAACGATTGAAACTTACCGATGTCGCCAAGACACTCCGTGTGACGCTACCTGCAGTGACACACAAAGTGAATGATCTTGTGGCTAAAAAGTATTTAGAAAAAGAAGTATCACAAAAGGATTTACGCGTTACCTTTATTCGTTTAACACCTGAGGGTAAAGCGTTCGTTGAATCCATTCGTGATGAGTATTATCAACCACTAAAATCATTGGTTGACTATTTGGGCCAAGACGATACGGAATCTTTAATGCGTATCCTCGATAAAATTAGTGCGATGGGGAAAATTGCCTAATTTGTTTCCATTTTTAGAAAGTTGGGATTTATATGATTCGTGCCCTACGCTATCTTAAGCCATACCGTTTTGGTGTGGCCCTTGTTTTTACTTTCGTTGCTCTTCGTGCATTTTTAGATCTATTATTGCCTTCACTGCTTGGGATGTTAGTGAGTGAAGGTTTAGGACTAAATGAGACAAGTGTCAATCCCGATATACCTCAAATATGGTATTATGCAGGATTGATGTTAGGAGCAACTTTTTTGTCGATCATCGTCACGATTACCTCAGGATATATGGAGTCCAAAATATCTGCAGGTTTCGCCAAAGATTTAAGACGTGCAGTGTATGAAAAAATCGAAACCTTTTCACTTTATGAAATGGACCACTTTACCACTTCCTCTCTGATTACACGCACAACCAACGATATTCAGCAACTCCAACAGATCGTCAATATGCTTTTACGCATGATCATCTTAGCACCTATGCTTGCGATTGGAGCGATTACATTTTCGATCATGCAACATCCGACGTTATCGATGATTCTCATCGCGTCGATTTTAAGCTTACTAGTGATGCTTGTCATTGTTTTTTCGATTACATTGCCCAAGTTTGAACTTGTTCAGAAATTGGTCGATAAACTTAATTTGGTCACAAGAGAAAATCTTTCAGGTCTTCGAGTCGTTAGAGCCTATAATACCCAAGCTTATCAAGCCAAGCGCATTGATGATGCAGCGAAAGAGTCGATGCATCTTAATGTGTTTGTCAACCGTGTATCGTCCATTATGTGGCCTTTTATGGGATTGATTATGGGGATTACGAGTTTGATTATTGTCTATGTTGGTTCAACAAGATTTATGGGAATCGATGGATTTACGCCTGGATCACTTATGGCATTGATGCAATATGCGATGCGTGCTATCATGGCGTTTATGTTCATGTCATTCATCTTTGTATCCATCCCAAGGGCCGCTATTTCCGCACGTCGTATCATGGAAGTGCTCGATATGGATACACTGATTCATGATCCAGAAGAACCTGTGAAATTGCCGGAAAAGATCCAGGGTAAAATCACGTTTGATCATGTAACGTTTCAATACCCAGATGCACTAGAACCTGTATTGAGAAACATCAGTTTTACAGTTGAACCACATTCAACCACGGCATTTATAGGATCGACAGGATCAGGGAAATCGACATTAATCAATTTGATTCCTCGTTTTTATGAACCCAGTGAAGGAAATATCTTGATTGATGATATCAATATTAAAAAGATGAATCAAGAAGACCTTCATCGTCTCATGGGTTATGTCCCTCAAAAAGGTATTTTATTTGGGGGAACGATTCAAGATAATATTTTATTTTCAGAACACGCAAGTGATGAAGATTTGGATGAAGCAGCTAAAATCGCTCAAGCCTATGGATTTATTCAAGAGATGGATCAGGGGTATAATTACACCATTGCCCAAGGGGGAACCAATGTCTCTGGTGGACAAAGACAGCGTCTTTCCATTGCGCGTGCAATCGCGAAAAAGCCCCCCATTTATATCTTTGATGATTCCTTTTCTGCGCTTGATTATCGGACTGATCAAGCACTCAGAAAAATGCTTGATGAAAAGATAAAAGCAACAAAACTGATCGTTGCACAACGCATCAATACCATCCGACATGCGGATCAAATCATCGTTCTCGATAAAGGCGATATGGTGTGTCATGGTAAGCATGAAGAGCTCATGAAAACCTGTGTGGTCTATCAAGAAATTGCCTCCTCACAACTCTCGAAGGAGGAACTTGAACAATGAACGCCAATCAAGATCAAAAAAAGACACAAGAGACCAAACAACCGATGATGCGTGGTCCTCGTGGCATGATTTATGCAGGAAAAGCATCGGATTTCAAGGGAACGATGCGCAAGCTATTGAAGTATTTAAGACCCTATCGTTTCCAAATCATGTTCGCTGGTTTCATGGCGATTACTGCAGCATTACTCTCAGTATTAGCCCCTTGGTTTTTAGGGCTGATTACCTCGGAAGTTGCTCGTGCATATGTCGCTGCATCCGGTCAATTTAATGCATTGGAATTTGGTTTAGTCGACATTGTTTTTGGGATTAGATTATCGATTGGTGAAATTGCACTATCCATTGTCCTTATTCACATCTCATCGGCTTTACTAAACTATTTCCAATCGTTTTTACTCATTGGGATGACCCAAAATTTAACCTATTCCATGCGAAGAGAACTATCAGCAAAACTCAACACATTACCCCTTAAGTTTTTCGATAAAGAACAATTTGGCGATCTATTGGGACGGATGACTAATGATGTGGAAACCATCAATGCGACCCTTACCCAAAGCATCTCTGAAATCTTTCGATCCATCGCGTTAATTATCGGGATTTTCGTGATTATGTCTTTCCTCAGTTTACCGCTCATGGGCATCGTCTTAGTGACAACCATTGGATCATTTTTTGCCGCACGTCAATTTGTCAGATTGTCACAAAAGTACTTTAGAAGTCAAGCAAAATCTTATGGCGAATTGAATGGTCATATCGAAGAAACCTATAGTGGGCACACTGTGGTCAAAGTTTTTAATCATCAAAATAAATCCCATCAAATTTTCGATCGAATCAATGATGATCTTTATAAAACCTCAGTGAAGTCGCAGTTTATTTCAGGCATTATGATGCCCGTACAGTTTTTCTTTGGAAATCTCGCGTATATCTCCATCGCTGTGGTAGGTGCATTATTAGTGCTTTCAAGTCATCCTTGGTTAGCGATTGAAGTAGGTATCATTCAAACATTCATTCAATATACGCGTCAAATCAATCAGCCTGTACAACAGATTGGAAGCATTGCTAATGTGCTCCAATCGACAGCAGCAGCCGCTGAGCGTATTTTCGGATTATTGCATCAGGAAGATGAGAGTCCTGAAAGAGACGATCTTACAACGATTAAGCATATCAAAGGTCATGTCGTTTTCCATGATGTACACTTTGGTTATCATGAAGACATCGATGTCATCAAGGGTTTTTCTGCAGAAGTTAAACCTGGACAAAAAGTGGCGATTGTAGGACCGACAGGTGCTGGAAAAACGACGATGGTCAATCTGTTGATGCGCTTTTATGAAATCAAGTCTGGATCGATTACCATCGATGGGATTGATATTAAAGATATGAAGCGCAGTGATGTCAGAGCACTCTTTGGTATGGTCTTGCAGGACACATGGTTATTTGAAGGATCTGTTCGAGAGAACATTATGTACGGTTCTTTAGAGAAAAGCGAAACAGAGATGATTGAAAGTGCAAGATTGTCTCAGTCACACCATTTTATTGAATCGTTATCGAATGGATATGAATTCCTTTTATCGGAAGGTGGATCAAACATTAGCCAAGGACAGCGTCAGTTACTGACCATTTCACGTGCGATGTTAGCTGATCGCCCCATGTTAATTCTCGATGAAGCCACATCATCAGTCGACACAAGAACTGAAGTATTAATCCAGCATGCGATGGAAGCGTTGATGCAAAATCGCACAAGTTTCGTGATTGCTCATCGCTTATCCACCATTAAAGATGCAGATATCATTTTCGTGATGAATGATGGAAATATCATTGAACAGGGTAACCATCAAGAACTCTTATCGAAAAATGGTTTCTATGCTAAGCTTTATTACAGTCAATTTGATACGGAATAACACTTGTAATTCAGCAGTGATTACGATATAATAGTCATTGCTGACTTACCCAAAGGTGCACTAGCTCAGCTGGATAGAGCAACGGCCTTCTAAGCCGTCGGTCGGGGGTTCGAATCCCTCGTGCATCGCCACCTTAATACTAAAGCCTGAGATAAGGCTTTTTTTATTTGACAATAATAAAAGTAGGTGATAAAATATAAATAAATTAATACTATTAATATAAATGAAATGAGTGATACTTTGAACAAAACTGAATTAGAGAAAAGAATGATTGAACTTGATAATATGGTAAGCGAACTATACCCTGGCAAAAGTTTTGAGTGTGTTATTGTCGGCGGTGGAGCATTACTGATTCATAACAGAATCGCTAGAGGTACACTAGATGTCGATGTTTTAGCTGTATCAAAAGAAGTTGAGGAAATATTTGAAAGTTTTGACTTTAACACGAGAGTAAAATCACTTATCGATTGTTTTCCATACAACTATGAAGATCGACTTGAACTAATTCAGCTTGAAACAAAATGCATTCGTTATTACACACCTTGTATCGAAGATCTGATTGTATCTAAATTATACGCATATAG
>CAYLLL010000085.1:0-5309 GCA_964384655.1 uncultured Mariniplasma sp.
AATCATCGTCCTTAGTTGAGGTCGATGATGCGATGAGAAGCTGCTTTTAGGAGTCGATTCATGATGGCTTGGCCGAAATCTTTGTCATCGAGTGTGGGCATGTAGATGATCTTGACATGATGTTGATCCATCGTCCGTAACGCTTCAAAGATGTTTGACCCCATTTCTTTTTGGTCATGCATGGATCCGATGGATAATAGATACTTCCCACTAAGGGTCTCTAGATACTCCTTAGGGGCGATGATGCCAATATCTTTATTTTTTTCAATCACTTGTTTAAAAAAATTAATCACTTGATTGAGTTCACCCTTCACCAAACTCAATTCACCATGAGGTGCATAATGTCGATATTTCATCCCTGGTGACTTTGGTGTATCTGAGATGGCTTCTTTGGTTCCATCAATGATGGCAGTCTTTAACACATGTTCGATCATCGCTTGAGTGATGGCACCTGGTCTTAATAAGACAGGTACAGGGGTCGTCAAATCCAGCACGGTTGACTCAAGACCTATGGAGACTTTTCCTCCATCGATTAAAAGATCTACCTTATCTTGAAAATCTTCAAGAACATGTGAAAATAGCGTCGCAGAGGGTCGTCCACTGATATTTGCAGATGGTGCACATAGGGGTACTCCAGCAAATCGAATGACGTCTTGTGCAATCCATGATGAAGGAATTCTTATGCCAACTGTATCTAGTCCCCCAGTGACTAAATCAGAGATCGACGCACTTTTCTTGAAAACGAGGGTTAATGGTCCTGGCCAAAACGCTTCAATCAAAGGATATGCAAGTTCAGGAATTTCACGGACACATGCATTTAAATCTTCTTTTGTTGCTAAATGAACGATGAGAGGATTATCGGAAGGTCGACCTTTCGCGATAAATATTTTTTGAATCGCTTCATCATTGGTTGCATCCGCGCCAATCCCATACACCGTTTCCGTAGGAAACACACAAAGACCACCTTGATGAATGGTTGTATGAATGAGGGTTTGGATTTCTTTTTTATGTAATTCGGATGCATGGATGATCGGCATAATAACCTCTATTGTGAATGGGAAAGTGATGACTCAAAGATCTGGTAAACTTCGGGATATAGCTTTTGAAGGTTAACGGGTCGCAAAGCTTGATTTAACCATACAACCTCTGTATACCCTTGATGAATCAATTCTTTATCCGCATTATATATCGTATACGTAAACATCATTCGAACCTTGGAAAGTTCAGTAATTTCGGTAATTAATTGGTAAACCTCACCAAATCGTGCAGATTTAATGAACTCACTATGAACCGAAAGAATGGCAAGTCTTAAGCCAAGTTCTTCGATTTTGTGAAAGGGTAAACCCAAAACATCACAAAATTCAACGCGACCCATTTCATACCAGATTGGGTAAACAGAATGATGGATAATTCCCATTTGATCGGTTTCTTGATAACGTGGATGGATTGTCATAATGTGCGTCATAAATCTCCCTCTTTTCCGTACTCATTATATCATTTATCTTGATAGTTTTCATGGTATAATATGATTAAATTCTTTGAAAGAAGGTATGCCTATGCAATCTGTTAAGCGTCAACTCTCTGAAAAACTAAAATCATTGCCTTACCAAAATAAATCTATCGTCATCGGTTTTGATGGATTCATCGATGAAATCATTCATGCCGTCGATAAGCGATTGGATAGTGAGCATTTCACCAGAATCGAAACCATGTTACAATTTGCCAAGCGCATTGAAAAGGCTTCAGGTCTTTCGACCAATATCGAATTGTTCCCTGTTCAAGAAAAAATTGGGGGAAATGGACCTATCATGTGCAATGCACTGTCCCAACATGAAACGAAAATCACTTATTTAGGTGCACTCGGTGTCCCCACCATTCATCCTGTTTTCTTGAAGATGCCAGAAAATGCGAAGTTAATCTCTGTGGCAAATTCAGGTCATACAGATGCCGTTGAATTCCTTGATGGAAAACTCATGTTGGGCAAAATGAGTTCACTCAATGATGTCACCTATGAAAACCTCATTCAAGCGATCGGTGAAGAACAACTGATTCAACTTCTTGATCACGTCGATTTATTTGCCGCAGTCAACTGGTCCATGATTCCCCATATGACAGATTTATGGATCAAACTGAGATCCAACATTTTACCTAAACTTAAAAAAAGAGAATCCAAACCTATTTTCTTCGTTGATCTCGCAGATCCTGAAAAGCGGGAACATAATGAGATTAAAAATGCACTTGACCATCTCAAATCATTTAATCCATGGTTTAATGTTGTCTTAGGCTTAAATAAAAAAGAAGCCTACGATGTCGCTCGTGTGCTTCATTTAATCGACCATGATGTCACCTTAGAAGATCTCAATACACGTCTTTATCAATATTTAAATATTTACGGTGTTGTCATCCATCCTGTTGACCAATCATGCTGTATCGTCAACGAACGATTTGAACATGAATTCGGTCCATTAGCCCAGAAACCCAAATTAACGACAGGTGCTGGCGATAATTTCAATGCAGGATTCGTCTTTGGATTATTGCTTGGCCTTAAGCCAAATGAAGCCCTTCTCTTGGGGATGGCAACGAGTGGTTTTTATGTCAGACAAGCTAGAAGTCCTAAATACAGTGAACTCATTGATTTCCTTGTTCAATGGGATGATCAAATTCTCGATTAAGCGCAACTGCGCTTTTTCTTTTTTAAAAGATAATTTCATTGAGGGATTGATGTCCTTTTTCACTTAAACGATAGGTTTTACTTTCCGTTTTTTCAAACCATCCACTGTAATTTTTGGCAAGGATTTCCGCTGTTTTGTCAATCCGGGTATATTCTTTGATCAGTGATGCACTGGCTTCACCTAAGGAATGGAGTGCCTTGGCGATTTCAATCACTTTTTCTTTGTATGCCGTCACACGTGTCTGATTCGTCCCCCCTAAAGCAAGATGGGTTTCTCGCTTGTGATGCTCTTTCACCATATCTCCTTTGATCCGTGATGTACGTTTTGTTTTTATCAACTGAACTTTCTCTGCTTCAAGAATAATGGATGCTTGTTCAGAAGCAATCGTCACTAGACCAATGCCTAACCTTTTAAGTAAATCCATAAAATGAGGATTAAGCTTTACATGCGATGTATACACACGTTTGGGAACGGCGATGTAGACGATATCGGCGACTTTTTGACGTTCAATTGCTTGGTATATCAGTTTAAGTGAGATAGCAAGTTTGAGCTCTACGACAAGACTTTCTTCATCTTTCAGCCCAAAAACGTCCGCGGCACCTACTTCACCATGAACGTCATACCCTAAATCCATGAACAACTTACGAACAGGCTTGAATAAGTCTGTTTCTTTCATTATTTGTATAGGTCAAGCATGTTAGCCACGCTTGGTTCTCGTTTCTTTGAAGACCAATTAATCGATGTTTGATGACGGACAACGCCACCTTTTTGTTCAACCATTCGTTTCATTTGTTTCAATGTTTGACTTCCACCAAGCCATGTAAAAGGAAAATAATGAGTAACAAAAAGATCGACAGTTTTCCCACTAAAATCCGTTTGAAGGAGATAGGCTTCCATGACTTTAGCCACTTGAAATGCATGAACAGGAGAAGCAAGAATCACCGTATCAAACGCACCAATTTCTGGAGCTTCAATCAATACTGGCTTCATAATTTTGGGATCATAGGATTCCGGAATGATTTCATGGAGTGGACAGTTAAGTTTTTCTTGAAGTCGCTGAGCGATTTTACGGGTCTCTCCCGTTTTTGAATAAAGAATGATTCCAATCATTGGTTTTCCCTCTTTTACTTAGTTTTTTGACGCTTGATATATTTTTGTATTTCAACCATGCCAACGGGTACTAAAACGATGACAATAATGATGATCCATTCCATGAGATTTGGAAACACGAGTCCAAAGAGGTTACGAGTGATTGGAAGGAAAATGACAAGGAGCTGCAAGCTCATGGATAAGGTAAATGCACCGATCATAAATGGATTCACCTGCATCGTAAACATCGATTCCGTTTCACTTCTCACATTGAATGAGTGAACGAGTTGTGACATCGCAAGAACCATGAATGTGATCGTTTGTGCATGAATCTCTTGATTGGCTTGAGATAAGAACCATCCCAAAATATAACTCGAAAATGCAATGATACCGAGCATGATGCCACGTTTGACAATTCTTGAACCAAATCCATCTGCAAAAATCGATTGTTTCGTATCTCTTGGTTTCTCGTTCATGATATTCTCTTCTTTAGGCTCAAGACCTAAAGCGATCGCCATGATTGAATCGGTAACCAAATTGATCCAAAGAATTTGAACGGCAGTCAACGTTGTCACACGTGTACTAAAAATGAGTATCCCGATGGTTGTTCCTAAAAATATGGTTAAGATTTCACCAATATTACATGAGAGTAGATAAAGAATGGCTTTCTTAATATTGGCAAAGATGGCTCTACCTTCAGAAACAGCATTCACGATGGTTGCAAAATTATCATCGGTTAAGATCATATCCGAAGCGCCTTTAGCAACTTCTGTTCCCGTAATTCCCATCGCGATACCTATATCGGCTTTTTTGAGTGAAGGTGCATCATTGACACCATCGCCTGTCATGGCAACCACTTCACCCTTCTTTTTCCAGGCATCGACAATGCGTACTTTGTTTTCAGGTGATACACGTGCATAAACTCTTATCTTATCCAGTTGGTTAAAAAATGAAGCATCATCCATTTGATCCAAGTCACAACCGGTAATCGCTAACTCATCCTCATGTAAAATACCCAACTCATGTGCAATGGCTACGGCTGTGGCTTTATGGTCACCGGTAATCATGATCGTCTTTATCCCTGCTTGGTTGCATAGAGCAATACTATCTTTGACCTCAGGACGCGCTGGATCCATCATCCCTATCAAACCGAGTAATGTCAACTCTGTTTCTAAATCATCAAAACTTAATGTCTTCAGAGAATCTTGAGTTTCGATCACTTTATACGCGACAGCTAAAACGCGTAACGCATTCTCCGCCATGATTCGGTTCGCTTCAATATAATGAGGAAGATCATCGATGGTCATCTGATCAATCGCATGGATTCGACCGAAAATGATATCTGGTGCGCCTTTGATGATGGCCATCGTTTGACCATCGATATGATGCACTGTTGTCATCATCTTTCGTTCCGAATCAAATGGAAGTTCATGTTGTCTTGGGTGTGCGTGATGAACATCCATCGGTGCATGATTGAGAATCATTGCTAAATCGATCAAGGCGATTTCAGTCGGATCGCCAATTTTAACTAAGGTATTCTCTTCTTTA
>CAYLLL010000086.1:0-5305 GCA_964384655.1 uncultured Mariniplasma sp.
TAGAAACCATTTTCAACCCCAAAATTCTTTTGACTGACATTGGTATAATGTCTGACGACATCAAATTCAGAAACTTCGGGTAAATCTGCTTTTTTCTCTCTTAAGAGATGTTTGGGTAGTTCGACGTTTGCTATCGGCTTCGTCTCCAAATTATACCCTTGTCGTCCTTCTTTAGACATTTCAAAAATTAATGTGTTATAGTATTTCATTTGAGATTCACCACCGTTTCCACGAGCGCATCGATCTCAGCTAATGTACGTTTTTCAGTGACTGCGAATAAAAATTGCTGATTCCCTAGATGAAGGGGTCCTAAAATGCCTTTGTTGAGTAAAGCTTTTTCAAGGATATCTGCATCAATAGTTGATTTTAATACGAATTCTTTATAGAAAGGCTGATCATAGACCTTTTCAAAGCGCTTTGTCTCAAGCAAACGTTGATACAGGTAATGGGCACCTTTCATCGACTCATTCGCGACATGAATGAGACCTTCTTTACCCATCGCAGATAAATAGATGGTCACTGCAAGGGCCATTAAGGATTGATTGGAACAAATATTTGAATTTGCTTTGGCACGACGGATGTGTTGTTCTCTCGCTTGTAACGTAAGTACAAAAGCGCGTTTCCCATCGACATCCGATGTAATCCCACAAATGCGTCCTGGCATTTTTCTAACATACGCCATCTTGGTCGAAAGATACCCTAAATAAGCACCACCAAAAGAAAGAGGTAATCCTAAGGATTGAAGATCGCCCACTGCGATATCAGCCCCTTGTTCTGCTTGGGACTTAATAAGGCTAAGCGCTTGACCTTCACTGTTCAAGATGAAGAGTCCACCTGCTTGATGAACAAGGTCAGCAACCCCTGATAAATCTTCAATGATTCCGTAATAATTAGGATTTTGTGCGATCAAGCCCATAGAATCAGAAAGAAGAGTGCTGAGTTGATCCTTATCGGTATGTCCATTTTTTGCAGGAACGATGTTAACATGGATGTTTCGATAGTGAGCATAGGTCTTGATGACATCAATCGTTCTTGGGTGCACGGTACTCGAGACAAGAATTGTGTTTTTTCCGGTTTGTGCATAAGCCATAAACATCGCTTCAGCGGTGGCTGTTGCACCATCATACATCGATGCATTAGAAACATCCATACCGGTTAACTCACACACCATGGTTTGATATTCGAAAATATATTGAAGTGTCCCTTGTGCCACTTCGGGTTGATAAGGAGTATACGAGGTTAAAAACTCTTGACGAGAAATCAACGATTTAACAATAGAGGGTGTGTAATGATCATAAGCGCCAGCCCCTCGGAAAATGATGAGCTCTTGATTTTGGTTTGCAAGAGCTTTCATATGCTCGGTAAGGCTGTAATCTGAATATTGACTAGGGATAGCATACGGCTTTGTCAGTCTTAAAGATTTGGGGATGGAAGAAAAGAGATCATCCAAGGTATTTGCCCCGGTGATCTTCAGCATGTCCTCAATATCCTGACGTGTATGCGGCAGGTATTTGTGCATAATTATTCCTCACATAAGGGTTCGTATTGGACGCTATTTAATAGCGCATTTAATTCTTCGGGTTTGGTCAATTCGACTTTTGCGATCCAGCTTCCATAGGGATCATCATTAAGAAGTTCTGGAGCATCTAAAAGTGCTACATTGACCTCTAAGACTTTGCAAGTGACAGGTGCATAAACATCTGAAGCTGCTTTCACCGATTCAACGGCTCCAAGGGAGTCTCCCTTTTTGATATCTTTACCCACTTTGGGTAACTCAATGAAGACAACGGAACCTAAAGCGTGTTGCGCGTGATCAGAGATCCCAATCCAAGCAACATTCCCTTCTGCCTTCACCCATTCATGACTTTCACTGTAAAGTAAACCTTCTTTGACTAGCATGGAAATTCCTCCTATTTGTTGTATTTCTTAGTATAAAATTTACGATTTCTAATACGGGCAGGAACGAAATTGTTTCTGATTTGGACAAATAAATCGTTTCCCATCGTGCTGTGCTCGATATCAATGAGGGCATTTGCAATCGGCGTTTCAAGCGTGGGTAGTAAATAACCTGTCGTGATGACACCGATTTCTTGTTCCTCTTTGAATACTTTATATCCATGTCTTGGAATGTTTCTTTCCAAGAGTTCTAAGCCAACGATTTTCCGTTTTGGCGCTTCTTTATACGAAACGAGAGCTTCTCTACCTATGAACTCTTTATCGAGTTTTACAGCAAAATTGAGCCCTGCTTCCACAGGATTAATCGAATCACTGATTTCATGTCCATAAAGGGGGAGATTCGCTTCAAATCTTAAGGTATCTCGCGCACCTAATCCACATGGAATGACTCCATGAGCGATGGATTTATCCCAAATTTCATTGATGTATTCGGGTTTACCATAGATTTCAAATCCATCTTCACCGGTATACCCTGTGCGAGAGAAGATGATGTGTCCATCATGATAGGGGACAACCTTATACGTCATAAAGCTTAAATCGCTGCCATCGATTCCAAGCATTTTTTGAACGTTTTCTGCCACAAGAGGACCTTGAATAGCGACTTGACCAAAATCATCAGAGAGGTTTCTTGTCGTGACTTTGAATGCTTTGGCTTGCTGAGTTACCCAAGCAAAATCTTTATCGATATTTCCCGCGTTGACGACAAGTAAGATTTTTTCTTCTTTAATCACATAAACCAACAGGTCATCCACTACAAATCCTTTTTCATCACACATGAGAGAATAGGTGACTTTCGTGGTATCTGGTGAGATCGTGTTTGTGATAAGATGATTAACAAAAGTGAGTGCTTCTGCACCCTCGATTAAAAATTCACCCATGTGGGATACATCGAAAATTCCCATACCTGTACGAACAGCGAGATGTTCTTCTGAAATTCCGGTATAGGATACTGGCATATGAAATCCAGCATACTCAATCATTTTCGCATGTAACCCAAGATGTTTTTCGTGTAATGATGTGGTTTTCATGATTATCTCCTAAAAGCGTTTTCTATACTCATTATACACCAAGTTTTTGGGTTTTCTAATAGAAAAGATTTGTGAGAATCAAATTTATTTCATTATTGGAGTGTATAAATAAATCCTCAATTTATCTTTTCCTAAGATGTATAAACATGTTATGATAAACATAGAGGTGAGATTATTGAAAAAGTTATCGATGTATCAAATTATTGAACTAGAAATTAAAGAAAAAATTGAAAATGGTGAGTATTTACCAGGGCACACTATTGATAGTGAAAACACGCTCAGACAAAAATATAATGTTACAAGAATGACTGTTAGACAAGCGCTCGGAAACCTGGTCAATCTGGGATATTTATACAAGAAAAAAGGGAAAGGCACGTTTGTTAAAGAAAAAAATACCCATGACAATATAACGATTATCCCTGAACTATGGAAAATTGATGATTTAGGGTATGAAAAAAATGTGACAAAGGCCACAATCAATAATGTTCAATGTGAAAAAAATAAAACTACATTTCATCATAATATTGAATTTACAGTGAACGATGATCATGGGAGCATTGCGATAGGACAAATCACCATAAATACAAAGTCTGAACTTCAGATAGATACATATGAAATAATTAAAGACTTCCATCGAATAATTAGCGAGATTTTCATTGAAGATAAACCAGTAAAAAAACATTCGTTTGCAATTATAAGTATGTCACATAGTTTATGTGAAGTTTTTAACGATCAGCACAACTATTGTATACAACTCACAGAAACATATATTGACAATAACAATCATTTTCTTAGCAGAAGAAGTTTAATTATGAATCCTAAAAAGTTTACAATTAATATTGAGAAAAAAACACCTATGCCATAGGTTTTATTTTTAGAAATTCATAAGAACAATCATGATGGTATAACTTGCTACTAAGGAGAAAAAATTAGCTGCAAGAGTATATAACATCGCTCTTTTTTTGGATTTCTCAGTGAGATAAAACCGGAAGATGATAAGCTCGGTTAAGAAAATCATGATTTCACCGATAATTAACACAAATAGTTCACCAAAGATCGGGAAGACATAATACTTAGCTGCAAACATAAAGCCTGTCAATATGACTTGAGTGACTAAATTGACATAGGTCACGAGGAGATAACTCTTCTTTGTGATATAACCAAAGACGAATAGAACAACAATTTCAATAAAGATTGTCCCAATGATTCGTGTGGCTAGTTCGATCGACATCGTTTGAACAGGGAGAACCTCACGAATTTTTCCGACACTTATTTGCGACATATCTTGATCAACTGCGGTGACATCATACGTGATCTTACTATTGAATAAGGTGGTTTCAATGATTTTTGAGGTGAGATAATGACCATCATTAAAGACGAGCATAATCTTTAATTGTTCAGGTGGATTATAAGAATAAATATAATAGTTTTCTTCAGGGTTTTGTTGCCATACACCCCAAGGCAAGACGAGATTGGCAGAGACATACCCTTCATCTTCAAAGGTATAGAGCATCTCAGGATAATCTGGGTATTCACTTTCAATATAAGGTCTCATCTCATCGATTTCAGCTTGATTAGGAAGATCGCCTTCCATGAGTAATTCGATGTGATAAGGCTTTTTCGCTCCGATAATTTCTACATCAAGGGATCGCTTTGGACCGAAATCTGCACGCGCCTGCATCATGGGGAATAGCACAGATAAGCATATTAGCAGGAGCAGAATAGATAACTTTTTCATAGGATAACCTCACTATCTATTGTTATCTTTATGATAACATGAAAAAGAAGTTTTTATGAATGTTTTTTCGTTGTATAATAAAAATAGAGGTGATAACAGTGCTCATAAATCAAGTCTTAATTCATGTGAAAAGAAATCCTGTAGAAAATGCGAAAGGAACGGTGATTATCACACACGGTATCGCAGAACACTCAGGACGTTACGAAGAGATCACAGGTAAACTCAATGATGCCTCCTATTCAGTGGTTCGTTATGACATTCGTGGTCATGGGATGAGCCAGGGAAAACGAGGAGCTCTTAAGAGTTATCATCAAATGATCGATGATCTTCATGAAATTGTCCTAGAAGAAAAAAAGCATCAACCCAAGAAGCTATTTTTAATCGGTCATAGTATGGGTGGGCTGATTGTTGATCTCTATGGCGTGAAGTATCATGATGTCGATGGGATTATTGCATCTGCAGCACCAAGCAACTTCATCAAAGATGTCTTGCCCTTCCGCTTCATCGGATATCGTTGGTTGGGATTTTTAAGTAAGAAAACCAATTTTGCTGATGATCAATTGTCAAGAATTAAAGAAGTTGA
>CAYLLL010000087.1:0-5243 GCA_964384655.1 uncultured Mariniplasma sp.
AAGTGCTGCCACTGCATTTCGTTCAATGCATGGAATTTGTACAAATCCATTGACTGGATCACAGGTCAAACCAAGATGATGTTCCATCGCGATTTCTGCAGCATATTCAATTTGGTCCATCGTCAGATTAAAAAGGGTTGCATGGGCTGCTGCAGCCATGGAACATGCACTTCCCACCTCTGCTTGACATCCTGCAACGGCACCTGAGATGGATGCATTATGTTTGATGAGATTTCCTATGAGTCCTGCAACCGCTAAGGCATTGATGATTCGTTCATGGGTGATGACCTGATGTTTTTCATGCATGTAGTAGAGAACGGCAGGTAATACACCACATGCTCCACATGTGGGCGCAGTGACGATCACACCTCCGCTAGCGTTTTCTTCTGAGACTGCAAATGCATAACTTGCGACCAGACGATTTTCTGTGATTTCAGGAACTTCATTGGCTTTTATTTTGCTATAAAGCTCAGGGGCTTTTCGTTTCATCTTTAATGGACCAGGTAAAACCCCATGCGTTGCAATTCCTCGAACAATGGATAAACGCATCGCTTCCCAAATCTCATCTAAAAAACCTTTGATGCTTTCCCCTTCAACCTCATAGACATAGTCATGTAGGGTAAGATGATGTGCTTTACAGTACTTTTTTATTTCTTTAAACGTCTTATGAGGATAGATATGAACTTCATCAGACACTTCACCTTGGAAAACAATACGCCCACCACCAGTGCTCATGACCTCGTATTCACCTAAGGTGACACCCTGTTCAATCGCTTTAATGATGAGTGTATTCGGATGTTTTGCAAGATCGATAGACGTCAAAAAAGCCACATTGCATGGCGCGAGTGACTCTTTGATGGCTTCTTCGGTTAAGTGTCCTTTTCCCGTTAATGCTAAAGAATTATAGAGTGTGATTTCAAAATAATCCGCAGATGGGCAACGCTCTTTGATAATCTTAGCTGCCTTTGCCGGACCCATAGTATGCGAAGAGGAAGGCCCATAACCCACTTGGTAGAGCGAACGGATGGATAACATGAATAATCAGATCCTTTAGCGTTGATATTTATGTTTTAAATAATCCACATAGTAATTGGGATTAAACGCTTCTTTGGTGGCAATCATCAAAATCTCTTTGGGTGATTTTGAGGATGCAAATTGATGAATATGTTCTTTCGTCCAAGCATTAATGGCTTTAATGTTGTTATTGAGTAATGCTTCTTCGATATTGAGTTCTTTATTCATCGCTTGATAGATTTGTGCTGCATAAGCTGAACCTAAGGCATAGGTTGGGAAATAACCAATCGCTCCGCCTGACCAATGGATGTCTTGGAGAACACCTTCTTTATCTGTCTTTGGACGGATTCCTAAGTATTCGTAATAGAGTTTATTCCAACGTTTTGGAAGATCTTTAACCTTGAGCTTTCCACTGATGAGTTCTTTTTCAATTTCATAACGAATCATAATGTGGAGTGCATAAGTGAGTTCATCGGCTTCAACACGAATCAAGGAACGTTCTGCCTTGTTGATAAAACGCACAAATTCTTCCAATGTCACACCTTTAAGTTCTTTACTAAAGATTTCTTGTAATTTAGGATAATGAACTGTCCAGAATGCTTTCGAACGACCAAACATATTTTCATACATACGTGATTGGGATTCATGAATACCTAAACTTGTTCCACCATGAAGGAAAGTATCATCATATTTTGGATCATTTTGGATTTCATAGATTGCATGTCCCATTTCGTGAATGGTTGAAAATATGGAGGATGTAAGATTGTTTTCGTAATAATGGGTGGTTATTCTTGTATCTGTGGATGTCACACCCGAAGTGAATGGATGTGCAGATTCCTTGAGTAATCCGCGCGTTCTATCATAAGCGAAAACATCAATGAGATACTCAGAAAATTGTTTTTGTTTGTCTCTTGCAAAAACACCTTTAGCAAGTTTTCTTGAAAACTTTTCTTTTGATGAAGTCACATCTTTGACAAAAGGAACTAACTTTTCTTTTAATGTGTTAAAGAATAAATCATATTCGACTTGAGTGAATCCTTCTTCAAACATATCAAGAAGAATGTCATACCCTTTAAGTTCATCCGTTTCAAGGTATTTAACAAGTTTACGATTAAACGCAAAAATCTTTTCCAATGTGGGTTGATACATCGCAAAATCGTTTGCGTTTTTTGCTTTTGCCCAGACATGCGATGCTTGGGATGTGAGTACTTCATATTCTAAGAGTTCATCCTTGGGCACTTTTTTAACCATGCGTAATGCTTTTTCAGCATGCTTGATTTCAACACGTAGATCGTGGTCTTCAATTTCCTCGAGATGGGCATATAAGTAGTCTACGGCTTCTAAATACTCTGGTGATGATTCAATATTGTATTGTTCTTCTGCTAATACTTGATATTGTTTTGTGCGATACTCAACCGATGCATCTGGAGCTTCTGTTTCTTGGTCCCAGCTCATGAGCCAAACAAAATATCCGTAAGCTTTAATCTTCTTACGATATTCAACATACGTTTTTAGATAATTTTCCATGATTTACCTCGCTTATCATTTTCTTCTATTATAACATCAAAGGATTATAAATCCTTAAATCCCACAAATTCTCACAAAAAAGCTAAAGTTGCTATTCCAAAATAAATCATTAACGCAACAAGATCATTAATGGTTGTCATCATAGGTCCAGATGCTGCAGAAGGATCTTGACCCAATCGATTCATTAAAATAGGCACAAAGACACCCATTTGAGATGAGATGAACATCGATCCAAACACCGCGCTAAAGACGACTAAACCCATCTGATAAGGTGCTTGTGACCCTGCGGTTGGGAGTAAAGTAAGATAGAGGGTGACAAATCCAAAAGCCATAGCCCCTAATAAAAAACTATTGAATAATCCAACGCCAAATTCTTTAAAGATATGTCTTTTCGGTAATACCTTATCTTCAAAATCCTTTTTATGAATTCCTAAAATAGTAACAGCTAGTGCTTGGGTTCCAATATTACCTGCCATCCCTAAAATCATTGGCTGAAATAAAACGATGGCGGATACTTGAATCAGTGTCGCTTCAAATAAGGATAAAATACTTGCATTGACAAGGTTAAGAAGAACAGCTAACATCAACCAAGGTAAGCGTTGTTTCGCTCTTTCTATGGGAGTTGAGTCAGATTCGTGATCGCCCAATAAAGCCAAATTCTGATAATCAGACTCAATTGTTTCAATCAACTCATCAAAGAGGTCATCCGCAGTAACAATGCCGATGATATGCCAATTAGGATCGAGTACTGGAATTGCGTTTCTATCATAATTGACAGCTGTCTATATAGCTTTTTCGATGGACTCATCAAAGTAAACAAATTGAAAATCATCTTCCATAATCTTTTGAATGGTTGTAGAATTTCTCGCAATGATTAAATCTTTTAAATCCACATAACCTAACATCTTTCCCTCTTGATCAACGACATAAATCGTGTCAATATAATCGATATCTCTTGAATCTCTAATCACGTGATCCGTCGCTTCTTTAATCGTACTGTCAATGGAAATCGACATAAAATCCGGAGACATGATGGATGCTGCTTCATCTTCCTCATAGGTAAGCAATAATGCGACTGTTTTCTGCTTAACTTTCGATAAATAGGCCATCAATTGCATTCGAAGATCATCATCGATATCACTAAGAAATTCCTTTAAGTCATCGGTTTCCATATTACGAAACAAGGATCGCTTTTTGGTGTCATCGAGATATTGGATTAGATCAAGTTGATCATCAACATCAAGTTCGACAAACATATCGGTCATTTTATCGAGTCCCATAAGTTCAAGCAACTTCTTTTTTTCTTCATCCTCAAGATTTGGGAAAAGTCCCGATAAATCATATGCTAATACGGGTTTTATAGCTTTTTTGAATTGGGTATCATTCGCATTGAAGTTTAATTTTTTCATCAAATCAAACCTCCTAACAATAATGTAGCCATTCCAAAATAGACGAAGGATGCTGTGACATCAATTAAAGTGGTAATGAATGGACCTGAAGCCACTGCAGGATCAAGTTTAAGACTGTGTAGCCCAAGAGGGATAAGGACAGCTAAGATGGGTGCTAAGCTGAGCATAACCCATAATGAAAGCCCGATAATGAGACTGATGATGATTGCATGCTCTGCTATATTCGGATGAATAAAGGAAAATAAATAGGTAACGGCAAAAGCGATCATACCAATCACGAAACCGTTGAGAATCCCTGTGGCTATCTCCTTGAGTGAATTAATGAATATCCCCTTTTCATGCGATGCAATCATCTTTAGTGTGACGGCAAGCGTTTGTGTTGCCACATTCCCTGCTGATCCCAAAATAAGAGGTTGAAACACGATTAAAATGGCTACTGCAGCAATAATGTTTTCAAATTGACGTGTAACCATGGATAATGGAATCGATACAATGAGTAGTGTAAAAAGCCAAGGTAAGCGATGAAGGGCGGTTCGAATGGACCCATGTTCTTCCTCGGTTTCTGGTAACGCGGCTAGTTTTTCATAGTCTTCTTGGGCTTCTTCTTGATAGATATCAAGAGCATCATCCAAGGTAATCATACCCACTAGATGGAAGGACTGATCTAAAACAGGCATCTCATAAATGCCATAGTTTCTGATGCTTTGGACAGTTTTACTAATCGGATCCTTGTCAAAGACAAAGGGATATTCTTCCATCAATTCATTGACTTCCATGGGAGATTTCGCTTTAAGTAATGCTCTTAAAGTGATGGAGCCGACGTATTTACCATCGTCTTCTGTGATAAATAGTGTATTAATTGATTCCACTTCATCTGCATGCTTTATGACTAATTTTGTCGCTTGTTTAACATCCATTGTTGGATGGAGTTCAATGAAAAGATTGGTCATCGCAGAACCAGTCTCGTCTTCATCGTAACCGATAAGTTCAAGCACATCTGAATCTTCACTTAATTTTTCAATCAGATCCGTTTTTTCGTCTTTCTCGAGTTCTTGAATGATATCCGCAGCATCATCGGGTTCCATCATTTCAACAAGTTCAACCTGCTTTTCAAGATCAAACTCTGAAAGAATATCTGCCGCATCTTCTGCTTCAAGGTAACTGACAAGTTCTGCTAATTTTTCACTGTCTAACAGTGAATAAATTTGTGCTTTATCCTCTTCATCTAAATCATTAAAAAGGATGGCTAGATCGTGTGCATGTGTATCCTCAATAAAACGATTTAATTCTCTT
>CAYLLL010000088.1:0-5194 GCA_964384655.1 uncultured Mariniplasma sp.
CCTTATTGATAGATTTACTTATTCGGTACCCCTATCCTTGACTAAGAACCTTTTTATTCGAAGATTGACATAATTTTGCTTGAAATATGCCTAAATTGTTCAATTTCATCTTTTGATAATACAGAAGCTAATTTCTCTCTTAATCGCAAACCTTCACTGCGTGATTCCTGGATTAATGCCTTACCTAAATCCAAGATATAATATTTATTTTTATACGTTCCTTCATCATCTTTTCGAACAAAGCCTAGCTGAACTAAATCCTTGAGAGCTCTTGATGCATGGGCTTTATCCAAAAAGAGTGAGTCAATCATTTCTCTTTGTGTCATTCCTTCAGGATGTTCATGCAAAATCATGAGATAAGGCATGTGAATTTTAGCTAAACCATATTTTGTTAGTACTTGCTGATGATAGTCCATCATTCGTTTATGTAAGGTTGCAAACAAAATAGGTAAAAAATTCATATCTTGGTTCATACGGCTTCCTCTAAAGTAAACTCAAACTGGCTGTTATATAAATCAGCATAGAAACCTTTTTTCTCGAGTAATGCATCGTGAGTACCCGTTTCAATAATATTGCCTTCATTGAGAACAAGAATATTATCTGCATTCTTAATCGTTGATAGTCGATGTGCAATCACAAACGTTGTTCTTCCCTTCATTAAGCGATCCATCGCCTCTTGAATGAGTTGTTCAGTTCTTACATCAACCGATGAAGTAGCTTCGTCTAAAATCAGCATAGGTGCATTAGCAATCATCGCGCGAGCGATGGTTAAAAGTTGTTTTTGACCTTGTGAAATACTTGCATTTTCATCGAGAACCATATCATATCCCATGGGTAAACTCTTAATGAAATGGTGAATATTCGCTGCTTTGCAAGCTTCAATGACATCATCCATCGTCGCATTAGGATTTCCATACATCAAGTTTTCTTTAATGGTTCCTTTGAAAAGCCATGTGTCTTGTAATACCATTCCAAAGAGTTCATGAACTTGATGTCTGGTAAGGTCTGTGGTTTTCACATGATCTACTGCGATATATCCACCATTCAGTTCATAAAAGCGCATAAGAAGATTCACTAAGGTTGTTTTACCCGCTCCTGTAGGTCCCACAATCGCAATCTTTTGACCCGGTTTGACATGAAGATTGAAGTCATGAATAATTTCTTTGTTTTCAACATAACCAAAGCGCACGTGATTAAATTCAACTTCACCTTTAACGTGATTGAGTTCAACGGTTTTGGATTCAACACTCATCTCAGTTTCATTTAAGAATTCGAAGACACGTTCTGAAGCTGCAAGTGCAGTTTGTGTCATGGTTAAACTTTGAGCAATCGTTCCAAGAGGTTGAGAGAATGTACGTACATACATGAGCATGGATTGAATATCACCGATAAAAAGTGATCCTCCCACTGCAAGTATCCCACCTACGACAGATACAGCGACGTAAGATAAGTTAGCAACAAATCCTGTGAGTGGCATCATAAGACCCGAAATGAACTGTGATTTCCAAGAGGATTCATAAAGATCTTTATTATATTCATCAAAGGTATGCATGAATGCATCTTCTGCTTGGTACGTCTTAATGACTTGTTGATTGGTAAACGATTCTTCGATATGACCATTGAGTTTACCTAAAGTACTCTGTTGACGACGGAAAAATCCGCGCGCTTTCTTCATGATAAGTCCCATGAGCACTGTGGTGATCGGTAAGAACACAATCGCCACCAACGTGAGCCATCCAGAAATGGTAAGCATCATGATGAGAACCCCAATCAATAACGTAAATGAAGAAAACAATTGAGCAACTGAGGAGTTCAATGCTTGACCAATCGTATCGATATCATTGGTCATGCGTGATAATGTATCACCATGAGGGTGTTGATCAAAATACTTAAGTGGTAATTTTTCCATTTTAGTATAAAGATCTTTACGAAGTTGTTTGGTGATTTTTTGGGTCATACGACTGACGAGTACACCTTGAATAAGATTGAATATTAAGCTTAATACATATAAAGCAATCAATAAGTAGACAATTTGGAAAATGACATCGAAATTGATATCTAAGACAAAACTACCTGACAGCGGATTGTACCCAATACCTTTTTGAATTTCAGTCGTGATTTTCCCTAATTGTTTAGGTCCGATAATCGAGAATGCCGCTGCAAGCATCGAAAACACAATCATGATCACGAATTGAACACGATAGGGTTTGATGTAGGTGATAAGTTGTCTTAGTGCCTTCTTTGCTGATTTGGGTTTTTCACCTGACATCATCATACGTCCACCAGGACCATGACCTCCACCTTGAGGACGGCTTTGAGGTTGTTTGTTTTGTTGTTCGTTAGACATTGCCTAGTTCCTCCTTGGATAGTTGTGCATAAGCGATTTCTTGATAGGGGATACAGTTTGTCATCAGTTCACGATGGGTACCTTTACCCACGATTTCACCTTGATCAAGCACGATGATTTGTTCGGCATCTAAAATGGTCCCGATGCGTTGACCGATAATCACTGTGAGTGATTCTTTAACTTTGGATTTAAGGGCATTTCTTAACATGCGGTCTGTTCGGTAATCAAGTGCACTAAAGGAATCATCAAAAATATAGATTTTGGGGTGTTTAATTAAAGCTCTAGCAATCGATAAGCGTTGTTTTTGTCCACCAGAGACATTCGCGCCACCTTGATCAATATCTCGTTCGATCCCTTGATCACTTTCCTGAGCTAAACTGAGGATTTGTGCGGTCTTTAATGAGGACTCCATCATTGATGCATCAGCATCTTTTTTCCCGATTCTTAAGTTTGACGCAATCGTCCCTCTAAAGAGCGTTCCTTTTTGTGGAACATAACCCATCAATGCATACAAGTCTTTAAGATAATAGGATTGAATGTTTTTATCGTTAATGAGAATTTCACCCTCAGTGACATCATAGAAACGCAATAATAAAGACACAATCGTTGACTTTCCTGAACCTGTCGACCCGATGAAAGCAACGGTTTCCCCTTTATTTGCGACAAAATTAATATCGCTTAACACATATTCTTCTGCTTTAGGATATTTGAAGGATACATGACGAAATTCCACTTTAACATCTTGGGTAAGCAAGGTTTGTGTTGCTTGATCTTCTTTGATGGCATAAGGTGTTCTTAGAACTTCATTGATACGTTTAGCAGAGACCCATGCTCTTGGTAAAAAGATGAAAAGCATGATCAACATCATGAATGCGATTAAAATGGTCATGGCGTAAGACGTAAACTGAACTTGAAGCGATAGCCCTTCAATAGGATTAGATCCGAGCGCGTTATCTGCGATCAAAAGTGCACCTACGGTGATAAGCGCTAAGTTTAAGCTGTTCATGATAAACATCATCCCAGGATTAAGGATTGCTAATCCTGTATTGACGAAAAGTTGTGTTTTCGTTAAATTGTCGTTAACATTTTCAAATTTATTGGCTTGAATGTCTTCAGCATGGTGCGCTCTGATGACTCTAATCCCAGTTAATGTTTCGCGAGTAACTTGGTTGACATCATCTGTTTGTCTTTGAACTTTCTGGAATTTAGGTCCTACTAAAGCGAACAAAATAGAGATTAATGTGAGAATCGCGACGACACCACCGACAACAACCAAACTCATGGTTAAGTTGATATTTGTCACTTTCGCAATCCCAGATGCAGCCATGATCGGGGCTGTAATCAACATGCGTAGCATGATGATGACCGCCATTTGAACTTGTTGAACATCATTGGTGCTTCTTGTGATCAGTGAAGGTGTCGAAAAATGATTGATTTCTTCCGCTGAGAAGCCTGTGATATGCTCATAAAGCTTATGACGTGTGGTCACAGCAAGTCGTGTGCCTAAACGCGCAGCAATCAAACTGGCAAGAACGGTCGCCGTGATCGATCCGAAGGTAATGATGAGCATCATGAAACCTTCATCTAAAATCTCACGTGTGGGAGCATTCCCTGTTTGAATCCCCTGACCAATAAGCACAATAATTCTTCCCATATATTCAGGAAGTTTTAAATCCATTTGGACCTGACCATAAATCAGTCCCACGATCACTAAAATAAGTAACCAGTGATACCACTTGAAAAATCTGAATAGTTTTAGCATAATCCACCTCTTGTACTCCTTATATGATACGTATTTTTGTTGAGATGTCAACATTTTTGCATTCCTCACATAGTTTCACAAAAAAAAGCCCTCAATAATCTAGGGCTTCCTTTCTATGGGTTTACTCAATCTCAATTGTTATGACAATATCTGTTTCAATGCTGTAGGATCCATTCACATAAAGCCATAGGACGTATTGTCCATTAGGAAATGCAGTGATGAATTCGGTGTCTTCGAAGTGTGTCATGGAGAAGGTCACATGGCGATAGACTTTTTCATTGATCTCAAACGTGATTGAACCCCCTTCGGTTATCCAAGGTAAATCATCACTTGAATAAAGATTTTTATCTAAATATGTTAATTCAGCATGCATCATCCCTGCCTTACCATAATCCATCGTATTAAGGGTAAATGTATGCTCTTGGTTTGCAGTGAATTTCATTGTCAGTGTGATGATATCATGAAGATCGTCAATCAAAAGAGCATCAACTTCTAGGTAAAATTTTCCATAGGTCGCATCATAATAGGTAAACGATCGCTCTTCGATGGATTTTCCAGTGCATGAAGCTAACATAAAGATCCCTAACACCATGATTATCATAAATCCTTTTTTCATCATCGCACCTCCTTACCCTCATCTTATCAAGGTTTATCTCACATGTCAAAGAAAAGAAAAACCCAGAAAAAATCTGGGTTTTATCATTATTTACGAGGATTCTTAATGTTTGCGTGTGCAGCAGCAAGTCTTGCGATAGGTACTCTAAATGGAGAACAAGACACATAAGTTAATCCGATGTTATGGCAGAATTCAACAGAGATTGGATCTCCACCGTGTTCACCACAAATACCTAATTTAATGTTAGGTCTTGTTTCTTTACCAAGCTTAACCGCGATTTCCATGAGCTTACCAACACCATTTTGGTCGATATGTGCAAATGGATCATTCGCGAAAATCTTCTTATCGTAGTAATCGCCTAAGAACTTACCTGCATCGTCTCTAGAGAAACCAAAGGTCATCTGTGTTAAGTCATTGGTACCAAAACTGAAGAATTCAGCTTCTTTAGCAATCACATCGGCAGTAATCG
>CAYLLL010000089.1:0-1212 GCA_964384655.1 uncultured Mariniplasma sp.
AGTCGCTCGTCAAATGGCGAAAGACTTAGGTGTTGATATTCAAACCGTTAAAGGCACAGGTGAATTGGGTCGCGTCTTAAAAGAAGATATTCAAGCCGCTTATGAAGCGAAAAACCAGAAGAGCCAACCCTCTGTTTCAGCACCACAAGTGAGTGTACCTAAAGTATCCGTATCCACCCAAGGTGATGTGGAAATCGTTGAAATTTCTAAACTTAGAAAAGCAATTGTTAAGAGCATGACCTTATCCAAACAAGTCATTCCTCATACCGTCCTCATGGATGAAATCATTGTGGATAAACTTGTTGACTTAAGAAATAAAGTCAAAGAACAAGCTGCTGCTCAAAATATCAAACTAACTTACATGGCATTTATCATGAAGGCTGCGATCTTAGCACTCAAGAAGTTCCCTAATTTCAATGCATCCTTCGATCATGAGAATGACCGTATGATCTTAAAGAAGTTTTATAATATCGGCATGGCTGTAGATACGAAAGATGGACTCATCGTTCCTAATATTAAAGATGCAGATAAGAAGTCAATTTTGGAATTAGCGAAAGAATTAAGAGAAGTCGCTGATGCAACCATCGCACGTACAGTACAACTTGCACAACTCCAAAATGCAACATTCTCCATCACCAACTTTGGTGCTGCTGATGTCGCTTATGGAACGCCTATTATTCCTCATCCTGAAGTCGCTATTTTAGGTGTAGGTAAGATTTCTCAAAAGGCTGTTGTCGTTGATGGTGAAATCAAAATTGCCTACGTATTACCTTTATCCCTCGCGGTAGACCATCGTGTGATCGATGGAGCAGAAGCTGGACGCTTCTTAAATGTCATTAAGTCTTTATTAAATGATCCAATGATGTTACTATTAAGTTGAGGTGATTTTGTTGAAGACAACAGACATATTAGTTCTTGGTGGAGGACCCGGGGGGTATGTTGCAGCCATTAAGGCGGCACAACTCGGGGCAAAGGTCATTCTGGTTGAAAAAGAAGTCGTTGGTGGCATCTGTTTAAACCATGGATGTATTCCCACAAAGACACTATTAAAGAATGCAAAAATCTATAAAACGTTTAAGCATGCCGTGGATTATGGGATTGTTTTAAACGGTGATTTTGGGTATGACTGGTCCCTTATGTTAAAGCGTAAAGACTCTGTGGTCAAACGTTTAACAGGGGGGGTCGCTGGATTACTCAAAAAGAATGGTGTTG
>CAYLLL010000089.1:1270-5128 GCA_964384655.1 uncultured Mariniplasma sp.
TCATTCAAGGATTAGGTAAAGTTTTAGGTCCTAAGAAGGTTGAAGTCAATGGTGAAGTGATCGAGACGAAAAACTTAATTATTGCCACAGGTGCTTCTCCCATTGTTCCCCCAATTCCTGGTTTAAAGGAAGCCTATGAAAAAGGTACTGCAGTGACATCAAGAGAGCTCTTAGCCATTAAGGATGCACCCAAGAGATTGGTCATTATCGGTGGTGGTGTGATCGGATGTGAATTCGCAACCATCTTTGGTTCCTTAGGCTCTAAAGTGACCATGATTGAAAAACTCGATGGTATTTTACCGATGATGGATGATGACATAAGAAACCAATACAGCAAGTTACTCAAGCGTGAAGGCATTGATATCTTTGTGAATGCAGAAGTTAAAGCGGTTGATGGTGGAAAGGTCACCTATACATTGGAAGGTAAGGATCATACGGTTGAAGCAGATACGGTTTTAGTCTCTGTGGGTATGAGACCCAATTCTCAAGGACTCGAAGTGCTTAACTTAAAGATGGACCGTGCAGCTATCGTGACTGATGATCATTTAGAAACATCTGTCAAAGGTGTGTACGCTATCGGTGATGTCAATGGCAAATACATGCTTGCTCATGTCGCATCCGCTGAAGGATTAGTTGCAGCTGAATACATCATGGGTAAAAAGGATGCGCATATGGATTATACACGTGTACCGAACGCGGTGTATGGTGATCCAGAAATCGCTTCAGTAGGTCTAACTGAAAAAGAAGCGAAAGCGAAAGGATTAGCCTATAAAGTCTCAACTTTCCCACTTGCTGCCAGTGGTAAAGCGATGGCAGATAATGAAAAAGATGGCTTTGTTAAACTGATTGTTTCTGAAAAGTATAAAGAAATTATTGGAGCACATATCTTAAGTTATCATGCCTCTGATTTGATTGCAGAACTCGGTGTGACGATGACACTCGAAGGGACAGCCCATGAAATTGCTCATACCATTCATCCACATCCCACACTCTCAGAAATCATTATGGAAGCTGCCCATGGTGCAGTAGATAAGCCCATTCATATGTAAATTTGTGAAAGACCGAATGCTTCGGTCTTTTCTTTTTTTTCTATTAAAATTACATTAAAATATTATAAATAAGTTTATAAATAAAAAGAATCAGCGTATAATGAAGATTAGAAAGAAGGGCTGTTTATGAAAATTAAAAACATCATCTTAATCATCCTCGTCCTCGCACTCCTTGGGATTGGTATCGTAAGAGAACCCGTGTCTGACTCATTTGACATGATTTCAGGTGCCTCAACGGAAACCTATCGTACCCAAATCGATTTGATTACCGGAGCCTCAGATATTTATGGCTCAGGCTATTCAGATTAGGGAGGTAAGCAGATGACGATTCTATTGAGCTCAGTGGTACTTATCACGCTGTTTAGCTATTTCTTTCACTCTTTTATACGTAAGTACAATAAATATTTTTATGGTCTTGCACTAGTCATATCTATCGTTTCTTTCACACAGGAAATTACGATCATCAATTTAGGTTATCTTGGATTTGCATTTTTCATTGTTGTGATGTTCGCTAGTACACTCGAGCAAGGAAATCTAAGAAAGCATCTCATGGGAAATCGTGCTGAACTTGCGATTATTGGAGCAATGTTTGCGATAACGCATGGATTAAAGTATCTTGTTTTCAGCCTAGATTACTCCTTTTTTCTCCGTTCACCACTCTATTTTTATTTAGGTATTGCGTCACTTGTGATCATGTTGCCTTTAGCTGCGACATCGTTTATGTGGTTAAGAAAAAAGATGAAGGGAAAGACATGGAAAAAACTGCATAAGTTATCTTACCCGTTTTATGGATTAGTCTTTCTTCATATTATCTTGATCAATAACGAACGAATGATCTTTTACATCGTACTCGCTTCGTTATATCTCATTTACCGAATCTTATCTTGGATAACCTCAAAAAATAAAAAAGCTGTTCAACCCAAATTGGCGACAGTCAACAAGTAGGATATCCAATCATTACTTCCCATCTCGCAAAATCATTAACCTATGGTATAATTAAAGATAGAAGAAAGATAGGAAGTGATCATATGAATGTTTTGTCATTTACGAAACCTGCTCATGAAGTTATTTTGTTATTTAGTGATGAATCGTTAAAAGAAGCGCTCGCACGTATGTCAGAACATCGGTTTACCTCGATTCCTATCATTGATCGTGAATACAATTATGTAGGAACACTCACCGAAGGGGATATTTTGCAATATATCCTTCATAACAGGGATTGTTTTGATGGTGATCAGATGCTTAAGATTTCAGTGAAGGATATCAAGCGTCACCGTGACTATGAACCTATTAGTGTGAATGCGACCATGCCTTTATTACTCTCAAAAGCGAAACAAGAAAACTTTGTGCCAGTGACCGATCAAAACGAGAAGTTTATAGGAATAGTGACAAGAAAATCTCTGATTGAGTATTTCTTTACCCATAACTTCATGGTTCTTTAAGTAGTCATGTAAAAGGCACGTGTGTGCCTTTTTCTTTTTTCACATCATTCTTTTCTTTGTCCATAACTTATGTTACAATATTTTAGGGGTTGACCTAGATGAAGTTTTTATTGATGTACAATCCGGTAAGCGGAAGAACCAACTTCAAAGTGAACCTTCCACTTATTCAAAAAGTATTTGAAAAATCAGAACATACGCTTTCCATTTATGAATCGAAAGCAGCGAAAGACTTAGAGCGAGTCGCTTACGATGAAGCGAAGAACTTTGATGTCTATTTAGTCGCGGGTGGCGATGGAACGGCTAATGAAGTTTTAAATGGTGTCATGCGTAGTGAGGTTAAACCCGCATTAGCACTTTTACCAGGTGGAACAGCGAATGATACAGCCGCTATTTTAGGGATAAACAAAAATATCAAGCGTTCTCTCGATATCTTCTTTAAAGAGACTCCTGTACTTATGGATGTCAATCAAATCAATAGCCAATATTTCTTTTATACAGCAGCATCAGGATTATTGACAAAAGTGAGTTATGATGTATCAAGACGTCATATTAAGAAGTATGGATATGTGGCGTATTTGATCGCAGCAGTCAAAGATTTAACGAATGAATATCGCTATCCCATTAAGGTTAAGTATGATGGACACTATGTATCGATGGAATGTGCGATGGTCTTGGGTTTAAGTTCGAATCGGGTTGGAGGCATGCGTCTTCATAATTTCTCAGATTCAAAGCTTAACGACGGACTTTTTGAATTACGTTTTTTTAAACGCGTCAAATCTTTTTGGCGATTTAGATTATTGTCTTCCTTCATACGAGGAGGGAAGAAGTTACAAGAAGATTACCATTTAGCAAGCAGTCGTTTTGAGATTGAAACCAGCTCCAATGTGGATTGGAATTGTGATGGTGAATTTGCTTGTAAGGGGAGTGTCGTTATTCAGACACATAAAGAAGCACTTTTGATGTATGCACATCCAAAAGTAAAGAAGAAGTATTTCTTGCCGAAATAGCTCAGGTGGTAGAGCAGCTGTCTCGTAATCAGCAGGTCGTAGGTTCGAGTCCTATTTTCGGCACCATTTTTTGAATAATTCGTTTTTAGAGAAGGATCATTGAATTTCAATGGTCTTTTTTTTATGCAGTTATGTAAAATGGTTACTTTTGGAATAGATAACAAGAAATATCAAACATGAATTTCTAGGGTCAAATGGAGTGATTTGAATTTGATTTCACATTTAAACTTCTAAGGTTTTCATTTAAAAAAACCACTAAAAAATGCAGAAAATGAAATAAAAACATCGATGATGTACAAAAGAACTGTAGTTACTATTTTAAGAACACAAATTTGTTGTTTCAAGCTTTCACAAGAAAGT
>CAYLLL010000090.1:0-5049 GCA_964384655.1 uncultured Mariniplasma sp.
ACATTTTGAAGATTATTGATTGGAAGGCGAAAGCCTTTATTTTTTTTATTAAGCAATAAAAATCCCTTTTTTTCGATGTATAATAGAAACAAAAAGCAACGACGATTCTCAAGATGATGACTTTAATGAGGAAATCCTTATGTCACGACGTCAGAGAAACAAAAACGAGGGTTTAAGAAGACAATACGAAATCATCAAGACATGGATGTCTTCTTTTGTTGTGACTGCGGTGGCCGCAGTGGCTGCAGTGACACTCATCCCTGCTTCACCCAAAGCGAGTATCCTCAAAGCCGAAGCCCTAACCAACGAAATCACCTATCAAGTCTCGGTGACTGATCAAGATCATGCCCTTGATTTAGAGACCCTTTTTGTCGTGTTAGAGAATCAAATGGAATATTATGAAGTCCCCATTCCTTTAGGTGAGAGTGCGGGATATTTTGGAGAACTTCATCCGAATACAGAGTATAGGTTATCCGTCTATGGAAGTAAAGGATTTGGTCAAGAACGTCTCGATACGATGTTTCTTACTACCGATGAAAGTCCAGGTGGAGCCATTTTAGGGTATCAAGTCACGGGCGACGAATTTGATCAAATCTACTTGGTTGACGTAAAGATTCATGATCCTGAATCCCTCTATCAACAGGTGATCTTGTATTATGGATTTTCCTGGGAACCCGAGATGCCCATACAGTATCAAGAGATCATGATCACTGAAGATTTTCAAACCGTGGAATTGATGCAGATCTTCACGAGCAACCCCTTTCACGTCTATCTTGAAGGGATCACCAGTGATGGTCCCATCGTGCTTGATGAGATATGGATTACCCCACAGTTTCATCTATCCTCATCCCTTTATCTTGATCGGATCAACCACACGGAAATATATCTATCCCTTTATCCTGACCCCTACGCTGATCTTGAAGTCATCTATCAAATCGAAGTCTATCAAAATCATCGATTGATCCATGACTTTGATGTCATCCCAGACCAAGTCGTTGGCTTCTATCAAGACATTCCAATTTTAGGTTTATTAGGCAATACGACATATCAAGTGATTGGTAAAGCTACCTATATCAATCCTCAGACACTCAGAGAAGAGAGTAAAATCATCTATGAGGAAGAAGTCACAACCTTAGATACCTATCAGATTGACTTTAGCATCCATGAAATGGATGGATATCTTGAAGTGGTGATCACGGTGATCGATCCCAATCACTATTTCCAAATCCCATATTATGATGTGTTTGAACTCACCGGAGATCACCCGATATACATCGATGGCGATACGTTTGATTTTATTCCTTCCATAGATAGCAAATCAGTCAGTTTCACCATTGCTATTCCCACAGCTGACAATTACCAAATTACCATTGGCATTAGAAACCAACAAAATTACCTGATTCGTCATATCCTTTATGATGAAATCCATGAATAGGAGAGAAAACCCATGAACCAAAAAGAAAGATCAAGAAGAGAAAAGATTGAAATGATTGTGACCGCGGTGGTGATCGGGGTCTTCATCCTTTTAGGTAGTCTATCGGGCATTTTATTCCCAGGGACTGCATTTGCCAATATCATCGATAATTCTGTCGGTAAATTTTTCGATATCATTGGATTTTTCCAAAATAACTATGTCAACATTTTAGAAAGTGTCACAATTTTAGTCTTCGTATGGATACTAAACTTCGTTCTCCTCTTTTTAGTCAAATTGCTCACCAAAAGAGGTCAACGAGCTGAGACACTTGGCATCCTCTTCACCTCCATTGTTAAGTACATCAGTATACTAATTGCTGGATTGCTGATCTTATCTGCATGGGGTGTACAAACACCTACACTCTTAGCTGGAGCTGGTATTGCTGGATTAGCGGTATCTTTCGGGGCTCAAGGGTTACTTCAAGATGTCTTTGCTGGATTATCCATTATCTTTGAACGTCAATTTGTCGTCGGTGATATCGTCGAAGTAGGAAGTTTTCGAGGAACCGTCAAACAAATAGGACCTAGAAATACACGAATTCAAGACATTGCAGGAAATGTGTTAATTATTGCGAATTCAGACATTCGAGAAATCGTGAATTTATCTGTGGAATTATCTGTCGCAGTCTCTGATATTTCCGTTGAGTATGGGGCTGATTTAATCAAAGTGGAAGAAGCCATTAAAGAATACTTACCTGAAATCAAAAAAGCAATTCCCGATATCGTTGAAGGTCCTATCTATAAAGGTGTCAATGCACTCGCGGATTCTTCTGTCGTCGTTCGTATCGCTGCGAAATGTGAAGAAAAGAATCGCTATGATGTCACACGTGCGTTAAACCGTGAATTAAAACTTCTGTTTGATCGAAAAGGCATCAATATCCCTTTCCCACAAGTGGTTGTTCATCAAGCCAATAAAGAACACAAAGAGTAAGGAGTGTTTGAATGAAACCAAAGGTAAGACAATGGTTTAGTTTGATGCGAGAAAAGAATGCAAGAGGAATCCTCCTTCTTTTCATCGTCCTCTTTAATGCGTTGTTATGGATCATATCATCCCTTATCGCCTATTTACTTGCTCCAGATCATTATGGAAATATCATCACAGCGCTTTGGGCATCAGGGATTACGTGGATGCTTGAACCAGGATTTTATGATCCAGCGGTACCTATCGCGATAAGAATCATTTCAATCATCGTTATCTTAACCTCAATGATCACCTTCACAGGCGGGATTATTGGGTATGTAGCCAACATATTCTCAAACATCATAGATAATGCGAAAAAAGGAAACAATAAGCTTCGTCTCTATGATCATATCGTTATTTTAAATTGGAATCATAAAGCATTAGAATTGATTGCTGATTATCGCTATGATGATGAAACGACCGCCATCGTTATCTTAAGTCACCACGATAAAGAAGCGATTGAGAATGAGATTAAACGTAAACTCTTTGATGCTAAAGATGGAAATAAAAAGAAATTATCCGTTGTGGTAAGACAGGGTGAAGTCTTCTCTAAACGTGATCTGATGAACATCAGTATTGAAGATTCCAAAACGATCATTATCTTATCAGATGAAAGTGAACCAACGACACATTCTCATAAAGATATGCTATCGATGAAGACGTTGATGCTCGTGTCGAATCTCAAGATTAAACCTGATCAAACCATCTTGGTTGAAGTGAAAGAACAAGGATCCATCGGATTAATCAATGACTACATTGCAAAACATAGTGGGTTAAGTGAACAGATCCTCCCTCTTTTACCTGATGAGCTCATGGGAAGACTCATTGCTCAAACGTTACTTATGCCCGAATTAAATCAAGTTTACCATGAACTTTTATCCTTTGAAGGGGCTGAGTTTTATACGGTTCAAGGCATGAAGCCACGCGAGTTTATGGAAAAGCATACCCATGCGATTCCAATCTATCATTTAAACGATACCCTTTATGTTTTATCAAGCGAATCTAAAGATCTTGAGCTAACAAGAGATGTTCCACTTCACCATTATGAACCACTTATGATCAATGATCGAACTCGATATCATGAAAAACATATCGTGATTTTTGGTAAGAATCAAAAGCTTCCTTACATTCTCGATTCCATTCGTCTCTATGAACGTGAAAATCATGTCAAGATTCATGTATCTCAAATGGAATCCAATGAAGCATCAGAAATTCAATCCTACACCGAAAGCATGGAACATATCGATCATATCTTAATTTTATCCGAGGATAATTTGGATCCCTCTGAATATGATTCAGAAGTCTTAGCCACGCTCTTGATGACCCAAGAGCTTGCGAAAAAGCATCATGCTCAAATTATCATCGAACTCTTAGATCCTAAGCATTTTGATATTGCTCAAAGTTATAATGTTCAAAATACTATCATCAGCAACGAATATGTGAGCAGACTCATGACACAACTTTCAAAGAATCGAAAGTTATATCCCTTATTCATCGATCTTTTGACCTATGACGAAGAAGAAAGCGAAGAAGAGACCTATGAGGTGTATGCTTACAAGGCAAAAGATATTATGAAACATGCGTTCCCCATATCCTTTCCTACCAAAGCACAGGGGATTTATACCGTGTTCATGAGTGGTGATCAAGATTATGTTTGGATCGGCACGATCAAAGAAGGAAAACTTGATATCTTTAAAGGTGATCTTGACAAGGATGAACCTCTCACGATTGATCAAGAGGATTTGCTCATTTTGATTTGTAAATAAAGTTCAAGCGATACTTAATAAAAACTTAAGGACATTTTGAAGTTTGACCCCTTGTTCACGATTGAATGAGGGGGGTATTTACGGTATAATATGGGCTAAAAGAGACACAAAGGGTGATTGAATGGAAGTATCTACGGTCATTAAAGTGAATCGAATCTTATCTTTAGTTTTAAGAGCATCCATCATTGTTCTTCTTTTAGCATGGATGACACTTCCCCTTTTAAATGATGGCTTTACCAAAATTACAGAGAGTAGTCCATCTGAAAAAATCCTGATTATAATGGGTATCGTTGCTATGGTAGGCTCAGCGATTTGGATGCAATTTGACCGATTAAAGGGGGGTATCTTAGGTGTTACCACTGTCTTTGCATTTGGTGCATTTCGTATTCTCGATTTTGTGATCTTTTCGCATAATCTCATCACAGATTTTTATCTGATCGTCTCATTAACGTTGGTATTTTGTCACTTCTTTGAACAGATTGTCATTGGCAAAGAAATTGAGCTACAAGTATTTAAGAAGAAGTTTCAGCATCTAGAGAGAAGTTATGAAATCACGAAAGCGATGATGGGTGTCACCCCTAAAATGCTCTTAGATGATGATATCGACACATTACTCCAAGACATCTTGGAGATCGCCGTGGATTTAGTTCCAAATGCGGAGTCTGGAAGTATTCTCATTCATAAAGATGAAGAATTTATGGAATTTAGAGCCGCTGTCGGTTATGATTTGAACTTGTTAAAGGAAGTGAATTTACGGTATAAGGATACGTATCAATATCGATTAGGCACGCTATTGGAACCTACGGTTATTCGCGACATTAAAACGTTTAATGAAGCGAATCCAGAACG
>CAYLLL010000091.1:0-5048 GCA_964384655.1 uncultured Mariniplasma sp.
ATGCGGAATGATTGTCTTCAGGGGTTGCTAAAAGATAGGATCTAAAATCATCATCCGCGAAGAGTGGAGCAAAATCAATCTCTTCGAATGTGGGATAGAGATCTTGGACATCATACGTATATTTGGCTGCTTCATAGACAAATCCGAGAATTGAACCAAGTTCATCACCGAGGTTGACATCATTTTCAGGGACGTAAACTTGATCAATGGCCATTGTATTTTTTGCATACTCAAGTAGTGCAGAACCTGTGCGATCGAGTAATTGCAATTCACCAAACGCTGATTGGAATTGTTCAAACTCAACGGCATTGAGGGAACCGAAATTTGCAAACACACCGAGTTGTTCATCAGCAGTCATTCCAGAGATGTTCATAAGTTCTGTTGTATTGGTAAATTGATAGATTGATTCGACAATGTCTAATAAAGTGTTGATTTCTTGACCGACGCTAAAATCAATTTCCCCTGAGACTGGATCAGAGATTAGCGCTTCTTGAAGTATTCCTTCTAAATCTTGATTGGTCACATATCGTTCAACAAGGACAGGTGCAGCAATCGTGAGCATCGAGTTCACTAGGACGCTATCTTCAAAAATCTTTTCGACGATAAGTCTGACGCTGTCTAAATTATTGGTCACAGTATCGTCGATAAACTGATAGTAGTCTGGGCTTTCACCTAAAAGCTGAGACGCTCCGATTTGAACGACTTCTTTATAGATGTCCCCAATATTTAAAAGTTCATCTTGCCAATTAATCGTGTCTAAAGCAACTTCAAGTTCTCCTGCCATTTCATCATCAACCATATCACCCACTTGAGTATAAAATGCGAAATCTACACCTAGAGGAATGGTTTCCACGAGTAAATCAAGATCGACAATCTTTTCAAATATATTGTCAATCCAATCGACGTTATCTGGATCGAGTAAAGCTTCTGGATTCGCTGAATCCATCAATGTTGTTAAATCAACATCCCCAAATTCATCGGTAAATATCGCTTCAACTAGAAGGGCTAATCGGGCAAATTCACCCGTTTCACCACTAAAGAATTCATCATTGTCAATGAGGAATGCGAGTTGTTCTTGGAGATACGCTTCTCTTTCGGTTTCATCAATCCATGTGAGTTGACTCTTGACATCCTCGAGTGTGGTTGCATAATCCACTGCTGCTGGAACGAGTGACCAAAGCTGCATATTGCCAATGGCACGAACGACATCCGCAAGTTTTTCACCATCTTCAGGGGACAATTGTAAAACCAACATGGGGTCAGCCATGTAGGCTTGTAACTCTTCGACAGAACCAAACACTAAGACTGCATCAACAATGGCTTGAATATTACCAAATTCTTGATTCCAATCAATCGCAGTAATGGTATCTGCGAGTTGATCTGCTACCTCTTGTGGAATGGCTACAGGGAGTTGTCCTTCTAAATCAGCAAGATTATCCACACCATAACGAGTTGCAGCAGGAATCATATACGCAATCAAATCGGAATTTTTAAAATAATCAAAGACAACTTCAACATCGCCTAAACGCTCTTCGTTGATGTCATCAAGTCCAAAATCACCACTTAAATATCCCCCATCATATACGGTACGAGATATCTTAATGATGCCTTCAAGTTCTTTGATCCAGTTGATTTCTGTGACTTGATCTCCTTCCACGACATCGGTCGTAAAAATTTGATCAAAGATATAACGATCGAATGGAACACCATCGACGGTAATTTCTCTTAAATAGCGAGAAAGTCCCTCAGCATTCATTTCATCGATTTGAGCAAGATAATCATCAAGCATTTCTTGCATAGGTCCTAAATCCACACCACCAACAACTGCAAGCTCAGTGTAATTATTTTCTTGTTCGATGTTAAGAGGATCGGTCACGACAGTTAAGAATCCTGAGATGACGAGCAAAGGTAACAATAGGATGAAAGCGACCAAGAAACCTTGAGCTGCCCCAAAGGCACCACCAATGAATCGACCACCTAAAGTCTTATGAAGTTTCTTAGTAGGTTTAAACTGCTTTTTCCCTTCATCTTGAAATTCAATTTCAAGCTTTTCATTTTGTTTCTTCAAGAGAGCTTTCTTAATTCCAAAACTCCAAATAGGTCTAAAAATTAACAAGGATAATAATCCCTTGATTAAAGGGAATAAAATGATAAATCCGATGATACGTAAGACCAAATCCACAATCGCAATTGCAAACGCGGATAGCATCGGATCAGCTGCAAACGTGAAGACTTCTGCAGGAATCACACCTCCTGCATATCCGTTAGCAAATTCTAAAAGATTCACCAATGTGAATGAAGGAGATAAGATAAGGTTAAGTGAGATGAATGAGACTAAGTACAAACTAATAAACGTCGTGATAAACGCGACGATTGAGAAGTACGTGGACTTGGAACCTCCCCTCATGAACCCTATAAAGAAGTACAACACGACATAAAAGCCGATGATACTCCATTGTAAGACGAGTAATGATGGTATAGATGGCATAACGATTCCGCCTTTCTCATTCAATTGGTTATCATCATTTTATCAAAAAAGGCTATAGAACTCAATGAATTAAACTACGTTTACACGCAGTTGACTCATTTCTTGCTCTTTAGCCTTGTTTTTTTAAATATTTCGATGAGGATTGACGTGAACCATACAATGAAGCACATCAGGGAATGTTTCTTCCACATGATGATGGACCTTTTCTGCGATCTTATGTGCATGTTCCAATGTATGATTCGATTTGACACCAATCTCAACATCAACATAACGTTGATTCATATGTTTTCTTACCTTTAAATCATCGACGGATATGACACCATCAATCGATAATATCGTTTGATGGATAGCTTCAACCTCATCTTTTTCTGGTGCTTGATCGGTAAGAAATGATACGGATTCTTTTAGGATTTGAAGGGCAAGTCGTAAGATGAAAAATCCTATGAAGAAGGCAGCGATATCATCAAACATCACATAGCCAAACTGAGCGATGGTTAAACCAACGACAGAAAAACTCGTCGCAAAAACATCAATTAAATGGTTTTTTGCATCTGCTTGGATCGTTGGACTTTGATGCTTTTTACCAATCTTCATGTAATAACTGAAAAGAAAGAATTTTATAACTAACGCAACCATAGACACAAATACGGTGAAAAGATGAGGTCCCGCGATTGCTCCTGGATTTTGAATGTGTCCAACAACACCCATAATTGCATCATAACCGATATAAATCGATGTCGCAAAAAAAACAATGCCAAGGACAAAGTATGCGAGTCCTTCATATTTTTCATGGCCATAGGGATGATCATAATCGGGCTTTTGTGTTGAAAGTTTTAAAACAAACAAGATCATCAAACTAATGAGCACATCTGATGAAGAGTTCAACCCATCACTGATGAGTGCTCGTGCATTGCCCCAAAACCCAAAAATGAGTTTGAGAAGAGCAAGTAATATATTAACAAGCAATCCTATTCGAACGGCTTGTAGTACTTCTTTTTTTGATTCTTTAGTCATTTTTTCTCCTTGTCAAATGAGGTTAAATCCATCACTTGATCGATGACCCAATTCGTTTGTCCTCGATAAACGTTTTTAGTTAACTTAAAAACATTGACGTCGTCGTTAATTTTTTGGAAGATTCTTGCATATACTTTAGGGAATACGGTGGTCTCAAGTTGCACAATACCATCATCAAGTTCAATAAAGGCCATGCTTTCTCCTGCTTTTGTTTTAATGACTTTCATCTGTTTTTTCATCGCAAGCACATATCCATTCTCAACGTGCTGCACCTCACTTAACGAGTAAAGATGATGTTTTTTTATAAAGTCTTGATACATGACGAAAGGATGATATTTGATATTCATTCCAAGGGCTTCTTTTTCTCTTCTCGATAACTCCTCAAATGAAAACTCCTCAAGATTCTCTATGGTGAAGTCGGAGATAAATTGCTCATATCCTGCATGAGATAAATCCTTGTATTGGATCATGCTTCGATGTGATAAATCCATTGAATCAAGTGCCCCACTGTCGATGAGCATTTCCAGGTTTTTCTCATTAATGTCTTTTTTTAATCGTCGTTTGACATCTTGGAAATCCTTAAAGGATCCTTCTTTTTCACGTTCCATCATCATCTTTTGCATCGCTTGTCTTCCGATCGATTTGATGGCTAATAGCGGCATGAATACCTTGTGTCCGTGGTAAATATATTGATCTGTTGAAATGTTGATATCTGGAGGGAATACCGTGACACCACGTTGTCTCATTTCAGTAATGTAGTCTTTGGTGAGTCCTTCATTCCCGACAACCGACGATAAGAGTGTGGCCATAAATATTTCAAAATGATTAGCCTTTAAATACGCCATTTGATATGCCACTAATGCATAGGCAACACTGTGACTACGGTTAAATCCATAATCTGCGAACTTGACAATTAAATCATAAATAGCTTCTGCATCTTTCTCGGGATAACCTTTACTATGACTCTTTTGAATAAATCTTAATCGTTCATTTTCGAGGATCTCTTTATCCTTTTTCCCGATACCACGTCTTAATAAATCTGCTTCAGCAAGCGAATATCCTGCATATTCAGAAGCGATTTTCATAATTTGTTCCTGGTAGACGATAATACCATAAGTGCTCTTAAGGATAGGTTCGAGATCAGGATGGATATAGCTGTAGGCTTTTCCATTTCTTCGCGCAATGTACTCATCGATATGATCCATAGGTCCAGGTCTATAAAGGGCTAAGATAGCAATGATGTCTTCAAATGTTGTAGGTTTAAGTTTTCTTAATACATTGCGCATCCCTTGAGATTCCAGTTGGAAAATGCCTGAGGTTTGCGCATTGGACAACAACTCATATGTTTTCAAATCATCCAAAGGTAGATCGGCAAGTTTAATCGTTGTTCCATCTTTTTCGATGAGTTTAATCACCTCATCGATCACCGCGAGATTTCGAATACCCAAAAAGTCAATTTTCAATAGACCTAATTTTTCAAGTTCAGAAGCCTCTAATTGTGTTTGGTAAAAATCATTTTGTCCTTTTTGAAGAGGAATAGCATCCA
>CAYLLL010000092.1:0-4921 GCA_964384655.1 uncultured Mariniplasma sp.
CGGCCCTCGACGGCGTGAACGCCCGGCTCAAGGAACGCGGCCTGCCGCCGGTGGATCCTTGATCAGTGTCGATGGAGGGAGTCCCAAATCAATCATTTCACGATGGAAAAGAAAATACTTTCGACCATCCAAAAATTGGTAACGATATCCCAATCCTTCGATTGCACCCTTGATCATCCCTGTATATTTGAACGATGACGATTCCATCGTTTCACGTATTTTCTCATGAAAAAACGATGAATAGGTTCGATTCGCATAAAACTTCATGTGAAGAGAAGGTCCATAACGAAGACTGTATGAGAACTTCGCAATCTTCTTTCCCTTTTTCTGAAAGACAAAGATGAGATCTTTGGTTGCTGATTGTTTAGGTTGATAACCGAGATGTATTAAAAAGTCAGCAAGTTCTTTAAAGAATTCTTGATGATATGTCACTGTATCAAACCAAATATGCATAAAACCATCACCTTTCAACAGGATTGCATATAATGTATAGTTCTCGGGGTATTTTTTAACTGTTTTGATATGTCGACTCAACAAAAAAAGAACTGTCCTCTTTTTTTTGTAAAATCCCCCTTGATGCTTTAGAAAAATTATAGCACAAAACATAATTCATGCCAATAAATCCAAAGAAAAAGGTCCCTTTTGGGACCCTATGTTTGATAAGATTATTGAATAAATGACCATAATTGAGTCATCCAATAATCTGAGAGTTCATGACACATACACCATGTGGTATTTGCTTTGCATGATAAACCCTGCTTATTGAGTGTGAATTTCATATGATTTTCCTCCGTTAATTAACATCTACTGTACCGGAGAGCGTTGACACCTTTTCTAAATGGATGTTTGTTTTGGTTTTATTGCTAATGGACAGATCACCACTGATGGATTTGAATCGAATGACTTCAGGATAAAATTCTGAACCATCCACATCACCACTGACTGAAGTAAACTCCACTTGTTTTGCTTTGACATCGTTTAAGTCTAAATCACCGCTTACGGTATTCATATGAACATCGCCTTCGATATCGGCATGTTCCAAACTTAAGTCACCACTCACCTGTGAAGATGAGAGGTCTTTTAATCCTACATTCTTGATCGATAGATCCCCATTCACTGTGTTCCATTTGGCATGACCTAGATCACAACCATCAATGGTTACATCCCCATTGGTGATACTGAGTTGAAAGTTTTTTGTTTTGATATTTTTAATCTCAAGATCACCGCTTAAGGTCACACATTTACATTCATTGATTTCTAAATTTTTAGGAAATTCAAAGACGAAATCCATGTCCTCATTTTTTCTCATAAAGATAAGACCACTTCTAAATTTAGGTGTTTCGAAACGAAATTCACCCTGTTTGTAGCTAACATCATAATGAGTGATGTTTCCTTTTCCTTCGTAATAGACACGAATCTTGTCATCACTGCTTGCTTGAACACGATAGTCTTCAGAAAGCGAAGTGATTAAAATGTTTAGTGTATCACGATCAGGTGTAAATTCTTTCCATAAAACCAAACCATCAACATCTTCTTGTTCACTAGAATAAGCTTTGTCTGATGTTTTTTCACTTGCTGAGTTTTCAGCAAGCTCTCTTGCTAAAGTCTTCGGATCACCAAATCGCAAGGGGATTTGTTCTTCGGTGAGACCTTGTCTGATCGCTTCTTCAATCATCTCGCGATGATCATTAATGATATCTTCAATTTCTTCCATTTCGACTTTATTACGAATTAATTCGTTCCTTAAATCGTTTAAAAATGTCTTCACTCTTTTTACCTCCTAAATTAATGATGTGGTAGACACCACCGATAAATGCATCCCATTCCTCGCGCAGTGATAGATAATAAATAAATCCTTTTTCTGTCATTTGGTAGTATTTCCTAGGTGCACCTTCGGTTGATTCTTGTAGATATGTTTCAAAGTATCCTTCTGAAGTAAGTCGTCTTAAGATTGGATAAATCGTGTTTTCGCTCACATCGATATAGGATGATAACTGTGAAATGATCTCATAACCATAGGTATCTTTTTCTACAAGGACGGATAAGACGCATAATTCGATGATTCCTCGTTTAAATTGTGCATTCATCTGATAACCTCCTTACGATCCAATTATAACACAGTACTATTCGTCACACAATACCTAAAATGCATTTTCATATATTTTCATAACTAATCATCTTTGATGATTAAAAAAGAAAAAATCTCCAAAAATGAAGATTTTTCATTGTTTTCAGATAGAAATCTCTATGATTTTATGCGGTTTTTCAACCGTTCAGCTAAAAGGAAATACTTCCCATCTTGATTAAAATAGACCTTAATGGCCTTGATTGAATCCTCGAAGAGTGCCAGAGTATATTCGTTTTGATGAAACATTTCGATGAACCGTTCGTCATCAAATCCATGATCGAGTAGTCCAGCTAAACTATTTCTCATATTTTTTGAAATCTGCTTTCCTTCACTTTTTAAGAATTTCTTCATGCGTCGATGCTCTGACCAAGTGACTTTCCCATCGTTACCATAAAACAGATAAACCAACAGCAATCCTGAAAGGTCTGCTCGATTTTTTTGGTAGACTTCTTCCCATTGTGAAATCGGCTCATTTTCAGGAACTATCGAGTAAGCATCTGGTACAAATCCTTCGGGTTTTGTTGTCATGATCTTTTGCAAAACTCTGCGACGTCGATGATGGCCTAACCATATTCTAGTTTTTGGTGCGACTGAATAACGATCTTCTGAACGTTGTTGCATGTAAATTTCCCCCTATATTTTATATGCTTTCTAAGACTTATAGATTATTATGTGAATAGAATAACACGTTATAAATTAAAATGCAAAAACACCCATGGTTATTTCGCTTTTTTATGAACGTTGAACTTAATATTAATAAAGTGTTTGTAGGTATCTTCTTTTCTTAATATGGCAGAATTGAAATCCTTAAAATGAATGCCACCTGGCTCATATTCACATTCAAGTGTCAAGGATGAATAGACACCATCTCCATACGCTGCAGGTAGCGTACTCGGTGATACAAGATTGTGGGTAAAAATGACGACTGCTGGATAATCGGTTGTGAGTTCAAGACTTAACGTCTTCGTGGGATCCACGAGTTTTGCATAACCCATCTTTTTATCAAAAAGCCATGGGTGATCATAACCCATTGCTGGAGTATCCATGATCGAACGAATTCTTGACCCAAGATTGACTAATTTTCTCAAATCGAAAGCTGTCTTGGTGACATCAAACTTTCCAAGTGGAATTCCATCATTATCACCTTCAATGTATTTGGACGCATCAACTTGCAGATCGTGATCCATAATATCACCATATCCAGCAAGATTAAAATATAAATGATTGGTGATACTGCATAACGTATCTTTTGTTGTCGTTGCACGATAGTCAATTCTAAAATTCATGTCATTATCTAGGGTATAGATGACATCAAGCGTAAGTTCCCCTGGATAATCTTCTTCACCATCTAAACTGACATAGCGGAAGGTTGCTGATGAAATGTCATCATTTTCTTTGATATCGATGACTTGAAAATGACGGAAACAGAAACCTGTAGCACCGCCATGAAGTTTGGTTTTATCTGAACGATAGGGTTTGACTGGGTAATGGATCCCATCAATTTCATAAGATGGGCAAATAAGTCTACCTGCGGTACGCCCAATCGTTTTTCCATAATCAAAATCCGAAGTCAAAAAATCATTGAGTTCTTCGGGTCTGACAGAGACTTCTTTTCCGTTAATTTTGATCGAATAAACCGCAGCGCCATAGGAGATAAGGGTGACTTCCATCCCATGTCTATTAAACGTAATTCGTTCGATTGGTCCCACTTGAGTTTGAATATTCTTTTCGTGTTTCATGGTACGCTCCTTGTATGGTATTACTCTAATAGTATAACATGAGATATTATCTCTTCCACAGTCTAGGAGAAGAAAACATAAAAGACATCTCAATGTTTACTGATGATTGCTTATTGTGATATGATAATACTACATGAACACAAGGGGGAATACATATGATTGAAGCGTATCTTGGCATTATTTTTCTTGGACTTTTGGGCATCGGATGGGGTTTATGGATGTTGTTGTGGCCTGAAAGCTATTTACGTTTTATAAGTTTTCGTGGTCATATCCAGGGATCACCCTGGAGAAACAGCATTCCAATTCGACCTATCTCAATCAAAATCACACGATATTTAGGTGGAATCACGATTCCTTTAAGCATCGGTGCTGCGATTTATTTCCTTATTTTAATCTCTAAATAGTTAAGCCACCAATACTTAAATCTTTATTAAGTCACATAGAAGCCAGATGAACGTACGGCTTTTTATGTTATCCTATGATTGTAAGAAATTTGAAATATTTAGGTGACAACCATGATTACTTTTCAAGAATTTGATCGTATCTTTAAACATTTCAATGAAGGTGTATATCTCGTCGACAAAAACCGAAAAATCCTCTACTACAATGAAGCTGCTGAGCATTTTTCTGGTTTTGATCGCCATTATGTGACGGGAAGACATTGTTTTGACAATATCTTTAATCACATGGCTGAAGATGGAACACTACTATGTTTTAATGGTTGTCCATTACACCGCTCCATTCAAGAAAATGTCGACACAGAGGCTCATGTCTATTTAAGACACAAGGATGGATTTCGCCTAAAAGTTCATGTGAAAACGATGCCCATTCTTGAAAATGGTGAAGTGGTCGGGGCATTAGAGGTCTTCTCTCCTGTTTTTCCTCAAGAAGACGTCAATCCAATTATTCATTTCTATAAACAACAATTACTGATGGATCCACTGACCAAAGTTCATAATCGAAAAATCTTAGAAACCGGCGATCCATTGCTTGATTTGGATCAAAGTGATATGCAACGCATGGGAGTCATATTCATCGATATCGATAACTTTAA
>CAYLLL010000093.1:0-4858 GCA_964384655.1 uncultured Mariniplasma sp.
ATGCCTAATGAACAAAAACTCATTTTGGCAAATGCAGCCAATACGCAACCTGATATGGCGCTTGGCATCTCTGCGTGGTTACCTTACGAACTTGGATTGCGTGGAGCAGCAGCCGATATGCGACAATTTGATGGATTTAATGAGACAATTCGGCAGTTTATGCCTGGCTCATTTTTGAATATGATTCATGATCAAAAAGTCTTTGGATTACCAGAAACTCAAGACTTTACTGTGACATTTTATCGTGAAGACGTCTTAAAAGCTCTAAATATTGGCGTTCCAAACACGTATGATGAACTGATTGGTATTTTACCGACACTCCAACGCTTTGGGATGAACTACTATTTACCTTTATCACAAGAAAGCTCGTTAAAGGGATTTAATGCAACGGCACCTTTTATTTATCAACAAGGTGTGGAACTTTATTCAGAAGATGGATTCGATGTAACGATGGATACCGAAGAAGCACTTCGTGGCATCAATACGATGGTCGATCTTTATACGCTTTATAGTTTACCGTTGCAAGTCCCTAATTTCTATAATGATTTTAGAGATACAACGATTCCCATGGGTGTCAGTGGATTTGGCACATACGTTCAGCTCACCTTTGCAGCACCTGAAATTGCGAACAAATGGAATATTGCTCTTGCTCCAGGAGTGGATGATGGACTAGGTACGATTCGCCGAGACAATATCGGTGCTGCTCAGGCCTCTGTCATTTTTGAAAAGAGCGAGAAAAAACAAGAAGCATGGGAATTGCTACAGTGGTGGATGAGTACAGAGACGCAAACAGATTTCATTTATAACCTGCTCGTGACCTATGGTGATGGTTTCCTTTGGAATTCAGCGAATGTTCAAGCATTTGCAACGTTGCCCATTCCCCAAGAGCATATCGATATCATCTTAGAACAATGGGAATATCTCCATGAAGTGCCTAAAGTTCCAGGAGGATATAAACTCGAACGCGAATTATCCAATGTCTGGAACCGTGTGGTTTTCGATGGCATTGATGTGAGAAGCGCGGTCGATGACGCAAAAATCTTAATCGAACGTGAACTTGAACGAAAATATATCGAGTTTGGCTATTTAGATCGCGATGGTTCTATGATCAGACCTTACCTCATCACGACAGTCGATGACATCAAACGCTGGATGGAGGAGGACTAACATGACATTTAAAGCGAAACTATGGCATGGCCTCAAACAAATTCATACTTTTTTTTCAGATCTGTCTACGAAAGTGATGCACTGGCTAGAAGATAAAAATCGAACGACATATCTCTTTTTAGCTCCTTATGTTCTATTGTTCTTCACGTTTATTGTCATCCCTGTGTTCTTAGCGATTATTTTAAGTTTCACTTATTTTAATGGGATTCAATTCCCGACGTTTAACGGATTTAATAATTACCTCTATATCTTGACCGAAGACGATGTATTTATGAAAACAGTGCTTCCCAATACACTGCTTTTCAGTTTGGTTGTCGGCCCTGGTGGGTATGCACTCAGCTTTATTTTAGCGTGGATGCTCTCTCAGGTTACCCCAAAAATGAGAACGATTCTCGCACTCATCATCTATTCACCTTCAATGACTGCAGGGGTTGCCATCGCGGTGGTTTGGAAGATTTTATTTAGTGGTGATGAGCAAGGGATGATCAATTCATGGTTATTACAACTCTCTTTACTTGATGAACCCTTGCAGTTTTTGCAAAATCCTGACTATCTGATGCCTATCATGATTTTGGTTTCGCTCTGGAGTTCCATGGGTGTTGGATTTTTAGCGATACTTGCGGGTTTACTCAATGTGAATAAAGAGCTCTATGAAGCGGCATACATTGATGGGATGCGTAACCGTCTTCAAGAAATCTTTTATATTACGATCCCATCGATTAAAAAGCAGATGATGTTTTCTGCAGTGATGAGTATCGTTGGAACATTCTCAGCAGGTGCGATTGGTGTTGCGTTATCTGGATCCAATCCTACCCCACAAAATTCAGGACAGATGATCATTAACCATATCGAAGACTATGGTATTTTACGTTCTGAAATGGGTGTTGCTGCTGCTTTATCCGTGATTTTACTGCTCATTATTTTAGCGTTCAGTAAATTCTTCCAACGTATTCTTAAAGAAGATGAGTAAGGAGGAAAAGCGATGATTGGTGTCAATTTTAATCCATCAAATTTTCATAAGTCCCAATTAAAAATGTATGCATTCCTCTTTCCGTTTGCTATTTTTATGGCGCTTCCTATCGTCTACATCTTTTCCACTGCGTTTAAACCGATCGATGAACTCTTTGCCTTTCCACCACGATTCTTTGTCATGCAACCGACCATCAATAATTTTAGAGACTTATTTGTCTTTATTGGATTTGGGCTTCCTGTCTTGAAATTCATCGTCAACAGTGTCGTGGTTACCTTCTTTGTTGTGTTTACAAGCGTATTATTTAGTTCGATGGCAGGTTATATCTTATCAAAGAAGAACTTTAGAGGGAAAAAATTCATTTTCGAAGTCAATAAACTCGCATTGATGTTTGTTCCTATCGCAGTGACCATTCCACGTTTCTTAGTGATCACCCGCATAGGAATCGTCGATACCATGGCTGCTCATGTGTTACCGATGATCGCTATTCCCGTGGGTCTTTTCCTAGTGAAACAGTTTATTGACCAAATTCCTAATGAACTTATCGAAGCCGCGAAAGTGGATGGTGCAGGTGATTTCTACATTTATTTAAAGATTATCGTTCCACTGACGATGCCTGCTTTAGCTACTGTCGCGATACTAAGCTTTCAAGCCACATGGAATAATACAGAAACATCGACACTCTTTGTCAGTGATGAACTCAAACAGACGTTTGCGTTTTACATGTCAACATTAACCAATGTATCCAACAGTGTAGCAGCTGCTGGTATCGGTGCAGCAGCCACGCTGATTATGTTTTTACCTAACCTAATTATCTTTATCATTATGCAGAGCCGAGTGATGAGTACCATGACTCACTCTGGCATTAAGTAAGAGGTGTGCCATGACGATACTGAAGCGTTTAACCCTCCTCTTACTCATCATCTCTTGCTTTGGATTTGCACTCCCCTCTCAGGCTGAAACGAGCATCTCTAATATTCCTTATAGCACATGGACCATCGGGTTTGATGGAGGTTATGTGCGAACTGCGAATGCTTATGAAGGAACATTTGTTTTAAATCGTGGATTCCTCTCAGCCAGAGATATCTTTATTCAAGGTGATAAGGTCTATATTGCAGATACAGGAAATTCTCGGATTTACATCTATGATATGGAGACAACCTTAGATCGTGAAATTACGCATGAGTTCATCAAAGAGCCTACGGGAATCTTTGTCACTGAAGAGGGCTATATCTATGTTGCAGACGCAAACACAGACATGATTTTAGTCTTTGATGAAAACGATCAACTCATCCACCAATTTGGTCGTCCTACGGAACCACTTTTTGGAGAACAATCCATCTATGAACCTCGTAAAGTCGTGGTCGATCCACGCGGGAATGTGTATGTCGTCAGCGAAGGTGGCGTGAATGGGATAACCCAACTGGATGCTGAAGGGCGATTCTTAGGATTCTTTGGCATCAATCGCGTCTTTATTACGATTGAACTTTTATTCCAACGTGCGCTCATGAGTGATGAACAAAAGGAGATGTTTGCGCCACTCACTCCACGAGCAACGACCAATATTGCGATCGATCAACAGGGATTGATCTATACCGTCATTAAAAATGAATACACAACACCTTTAAAGAAGTTGAATATTGAAGGGAATAATATCCTGGGTGGAACGACGATTCCTGATCCTAACTACGAAGACATTACCGTAGATAAATATGGGAATATTTATACCGTGAGTCAAGCCTCTGATACACGAGGAGTGATTGGTGTTCATGATAGTTTTGGAAATTTAATCTTTAAGTTTGGGACACAAAAGCCGAATAGTTTAAGACTTGGAGAGTTTGCTGGACCTACGGGTATTGCTGTCGATAAATATGGTGATATCTGGGTTCTTGATGGTCTTGGTAATAACGTACAAGTTTTCTCTAAAACCGAGTTTGCGACATCTGTACTGACGGGTATTGAGCTTTATCGTATTGGGAAATATGATGAGAGTGCGGTCTATTTCCAGGAGATTATTCGTCAAAATAGTTTATTTGCCCTTGCACATTCAAGATTAGGGAAATACTATGAACGCAATGAAGATTTTGCCAATGCACTACAGAGTTACCGAATTGCGAATAATAAAGAAGGGTATTCGGTTGCATTTTGGGAAGTTAGAGATGCATGGATCAATCAAAACATCGTTTGGTTACTCATCTCTATCGGTGGACTTGCGATCGCATGGAATATTTTTAAGCGGACACCTGCATTTGAAACCTATCAAAAACAACAATTGAGTTTCAAAGAAAAAGTCAATGCGTATCCGTTAACCCAAGAAATTCGATTGATGTTACATATGTTAAGACATCCGATCGATGCCATTTATGATATAAAGTATAAACAAAAAATTAGAGTAAAGACTGCAGCGATCATGTACGTGATCTTTGTCTTACTCAATATTTTAAGTGATTATTACGTCAAAGGATATCTGTTTAGAAATAATATCGATGACATGGTCTTTTTCTATGAAATCCTAAAATGGTCTGTCCCACTCTTGTTATTTGGCTTAGGAAATTATTTGGTCAGTACCCTTCAGAATGGGGAAGCGTTCTATCGTGATATTTTTATAGGTTCTATTGTTGCTCTTTTGCCTATATTCCTCTTTAAACTACCACTTGATATCATAAGTAATGTTTTAACGTATAATGAAGCTTTCCTATATGACTTCGGTCACCTCATCAT
>CAYLLL010000094.1:0-4819 GCA_964384655.1 uncultured Mariniplasma sp.
CATATTTACACTTTTTTCATTTTATGATAGCATAGTAATGCTTGCACAGAACGGGGGTCACCACGAAAAAATTAATTGTGGACACATCCACAGGTGGACTAGACTATTATCACAAACCGCATCAAGTGGCGATTTTACGCATAAAAATTTTTATCAACGATCAAGGCTATTTAGATGGATCTGAACTTAAAGCAGATGCCTTTTATCAAATGCTACATGATCATCCAGATATGGTCCCAAAGACAAGTCAACCTTCAGTTGGAGAAGTCATTGAATTTTTTGAAAATCTCTATCATGAAGGATATGATCAGTTCTTTGTCACGACGATAGCTTCTGTTTTATCAGGGACACATAATGCCATCAAACTTGCCAGTCTTGAACTTAAAGATAAAATGGACATTCGTCTTTTTGATACAAAAACTGTTTGTTTTTCTGAAGGCATTTTCGCACTAGAAGCTGATAAAATGCTTCAAGAAGGAAAGTCCTTTGATGAGATCGAAGCTAAGTTAACGCAAATGAGGGATAAGAATACTATCTTTTTTGCTGTGGATTCACTCACACATCTCGTCTTGAATGGAAGACTCTCTGGAGCTCAAGCATTTATGGGGAAACTCTTGAAGATTAAACCCATTTTGCAAGTTCAATCGACAGGACATATCGTCTCAGTTGAAAAGGTAAGAAACATCAAGAATGCCTTATCGATGATTGCAGATAAAGTGAAAGACTACGTCCAAGACCGTCCTTATGAAGCCTATATCCTTTATACAGGAAATCCTGGGCTGAGAGATCACTTCATTCATACGCTTCAAGAAGAACTCGGATTACATGATCTTTATGAGGCTCCATCAACGCCCGTCGTCGGTGCACATATTGGTCCAGATGTGATCGGAATTGGTCTCTTCATTCATGATGAAAAACAAACACAGCACGCGCTGTGTTATTTTTTTGGCCGATAGGTGAGCATCACAAGGTCTTTTTCGTAATTTAAATCAACGAGATCTAACATAACTTTTTGTTCATCTTTAAATAGTGGAACACCTGAACCAATAATCTTTGGTATCAGTGTGATGATATATTGGTCAATGAGATTTTCTTTCATGAGTAAATCAATGATCTCACTACCACCGACAAGCCAAATATGCTTTCCAGAGCGAGATTTTAAAGACTCTACAAGAGAAACACAATCTTGGCGAAAGAAGATCTTATCTTGATCTTCATTAAGGTTTCTGCTGATGATATATGTATCTAATTCAGGATATGGCCAAGTATCCACATGTTTCATTAACCACGTATAAGTCTTTCTTCCCATCAATACGGTATCGATTGAATCAATTAAGTGTTTATACGCATCTTGGGGGATTTGGTACTCATCATAACCATCTAGAAAGGATAAATCATCGTCCAGACCCGCAATATACCCATCCAACGACATCGCAATATATAAAATGACTTCACGCATCATTCTCACCTCATCACCATGGTATCATCTTTTTGAAAAGTTGAAAAGTTTAACGACTTAAATGAGAATAAGGGTAAATAAACCATGGTATAATGATTACGGTGAAAAAAATGAGCAATATCAATTTAGCAAAAAAAGTCTTAACTATCTTAAAACAAAATGGATATGAAGCGTACATGGTCGGTGGCATCGTCAGAGACTATCTTTTAAAGATGCCCATCTCTGATATCGATATTACCACCAACGCGAAACCATATCAGGTTTCTAAGCTATTCAAAACGAAACCCACGGGCATTAAATATGGCACAGTCACTGTCTATTTAGGCACGAATGCTTTTGAAGTGACTACCTATAGAATTGAATCTGAATATCAAGACAATCGCCATCCGGAAGAGGTGAGTTTTGAAGCGACCGTAGAAGATGATGTCAAACGTCGCGATTTTACCATCAATGGGATGTTGATGAGTGAATCATTAGAAATCATCGACTATGTCGGTGGTAAAGCGGATCTACAAGCTAAAATCATCAAAACGATTGGAAACCCCATCGACCGGTTTAATGAAGATGCGTTAAGAATCATGCGTGCTTTTTACTTTCAAGCAAAATTAGGTTTTCAAATCGATAAAGAAACCAGAGAAGCCATTCGTACCTTAAGACATAAACTCCTAGAGATCTCCAATGAGAGAATCTTAATGGAAATGATCAAAATGTTTAAAGGACCTTACTTAAAGAAAGCCATCCATTCCATGATCACTACAGGTGTTCATGAAGTTCTCCCTGGGTTAAAAGAAGGACTACTCTACGTCAATACACTAGAAGACATGCCTTTTATCGATAATTTCTTCACCCTATCATTTGCGTTACATGGCAGCATTCCAAGTGAGTGGAAGTTTTCCAATAAACACCGCCATCGTTATGAAACAGGGGCATATCTTGCCAAACAGCCCCAACCCTATGATCCACACACATTATATACGTATGGACTCGATTTATGCCTTTTAGGCAATCGTATCGCATACATCTTGGGTTATGCACCTAATTTAAAACAAACCATCGAAAAAGAGTATCAACAACTCCCCATTCAAAGTGATCTTGATTTAAAACTATCCGCAACTGAAATGATTGAAGCGGTAGGAAAGAAAGCGGGAGCATGGGTGAAACAACTTCAGACCAAGATGGTGATTGAAATCTTGAACCGACGTTTAATCAATGAAAAAGAAGCACTGCGTGCTTATGCCATATCTTTACAAAAGGAGTGATATTATGGAACTCAATGTCAATCAAACCTATACGATTATCGCAAAAGTCGAATCGATCAACACAGGTGCACATTTCTCAAATACTACGGTCGTGACCACTCAGGGAGAACATATCAATTTAAAACTTGATTTTGAACAACTTCCTTTGTTACAAATGGGGAAGGTCTATCAATTCAAAGCATTAGCCGTCGTTAAAATTGAAGATGAACTCGTGTTAAAATGCTTAGAGATCAAACATGCTGAAGAAGTGTTAGATGATGAAGCCTTAGAAGAAATCTTAGAAAAGTTTTATGTCTATGCACCTCTTCCCATGATGCAAATCAAACGGGGCATTGAATCTTACTTGAATAAAATTGAAAATGACGTTTTGAAAAAGATTACGAAGAAGATCTACAAAGAAAATGAAAAAGCTTTTTATCTTCATCCAGCAGCCACCAAGTTTCATCACGCGTATGTCGGAGGGTTGTCGCATCATACCTACACGATGTTAAAACTAGTTGATCCTTTTATTCACGTCTATCCTTACTTAAATCGTGATTTGCTTTATGCAGGAACCATTCTTCACGATATGTCAAAAATCAGTGAAATCAGTGGTGTGGATGGTGAATATACCAAAGAAGGACTCCTTTTAGGACATCTCGTGATGCAAACAGTGGATATTGATCGCATCGCTAGAGAATTATCTTTAGAAAACACGGAAGAAGTTTTAATGCTAAAGCATATGATTATCTCCCATCATGGTCAATATAACTTTGGATCTCCCAAACGTCCTCAAACCGGTGAGGCATTACTCCTTTGGTTTATCGATACGATCGATTCAAAATTTACAGTGTTAGGTGAAGCATTTGATGAAACAGTGGAAGGCACATTCACATCCATGTTAGCTGTCATGGATAAGATGAAGTTCTATAAACATACGATTAAAAAATAAAAAGCGGACTTCCGCTTTTTTTATTTATGGATGAAAAAAACGGCTAAACGAGTTAGCCGTTTAATGTATTATAATCCTGAGTGAAGGACATCAAACCAACTGCCATAAAGGTCAGCATAGTTTTGATCATACACACCATTCATCGAAAGTAGATAAGAATCTAATTGACGAAGGTTGATTTCACGTACAGTTTGGAAACGAATTGCACTTGCAGGATTGACAAACTGGACATCTTCCACAAGTTGGAAAATGAGTTCTCTTTGCATGTAGGTGCCTTGATAACGAGAGAGTACAGGAGTTAAGTAGTTATTGACTGCAGTTTGAACTGCGGTTGGAAGAACGACGCCTTCATCACTCTTTTGTTCAGTTAAGTAGAACTCGATTTGTGATGCGGTTAAGGTTTCTGAATCTTCGTTATAGACGTTTAATGTTTCATCGGTAGAAGAGACATACTTACCATCTTCATCATCAGCGGCGCTAAAGACTGCAGAAGTCTTTGTACCGGTGGATGTTGCAAGAATTAAGTGCCAACCGAAATCTGACATCACTTCATCTAATGCTGCTTCAGTAATCACTGTACCATAGAGGTCAAGAAGTGGGAACTTCGAATCATCTGCAGGCATTTCTTCTAATTGTTGATGTAGAACCATCGCACGGTTGTAGAAGACTGGATCTAAGACAGATTGACCTGTGATAAGGTTTGAAGTGTTGGTGATTGCACTAGAGATGTTTTCAAACTTCAAGTAGAAACCAAGTTGACGGTATTCAGCCCATAATTGTTCAATTTGATAATCGAATGGAGGAGTCACACTGCCACGTAAGATACGTCCTGAGTTGTTAAATTCAGTCGCAATCGCGGTTAAACCAGCGGCAAATCCTGTGTAATTACCAAGACGATCATAGATAAGTTCGACGAGTTCAACTAAACCATCTTTCACTTCTTGTGCAGAAGCTGGATCAAGTTTATCTAAGTAATCTTGAGGATTATCTGGAGAACCATCGCCATTTTCATCGAAGTAAACGAGTAAGTGGCTTACATTGATTGACTTGAAGTTGTTGTATTGGAGTTCTGCTAAGTCAGCAAGTCTTTCATAGATGGTGTAATCTTCAGTGCTATAATGTGCATCAAGATCATCTAAATATTGTTGTCTTAATTCTGGGTAGACATAG
>CAYLLL010000095.1:0-4795 GCA_964384655.1 uncultured Mariniplasma sp.
TAGTTCCAGTTTTATCAAGCATGATGGCCTTAATCCCTATCAAATCTTCAAGTGGATGACCACCCTTGATTAAGATGCGCTTTCTCGCACCATTGGATAATGCCGATAACATGGCTGGACTGATGCTCGCTACTAAGGCACATGGGGATCCGACAACCAACACGATGACACCTCGATTAAATGCGTATTGAGGTGTCCACCAATTGAAAATGGGGGGCACAACCATCATGAAGATGGCAATCGCGATAACGACATACACATAGTAACGTTCAAAGGTGTCAATAAAACTTTGAGATCGTGTCTTTTCAGATTGAGCTTTCGCAACGAAATCGACAATTTTTTGGACAACGGAATCTTTTGGATCCTTTTTCGTTTCAACAACAATCGAAGATTCGATATTGATGGAACCCGCAAACACAGCTTGATGTTCTTCACGGAATACAGGAACAAACTCACCTGTAATCGCAGCCTGATCAAGAGAGGTAGATCCTTTCACGATGATGCCATCGACTGGAACTTGTGCACCGACTTTCACCATGACCTGATCGCCTACATTGAGTTCAGAGACCGGAACTTCAATCTCTTGATTATTCACTAGCTTTAACGCAGTTTTTGGTGCAAGTTTTAGTAAACTTGTCAACGCTTTTTCACTTTTTGAGGTCGCATAGGATTCCAAAACTCCACTGATGGAAAAGATAAGAATTAAGATGGCACCTTCTGAATAGTCACCAACGATAAACGCTCCTAAGGCAGCCAATATCATTAATATTTCGACATTCAATGCTTTGTTATGGATGGTAGCCAAGATGCCTTCTTTAGCTTTTTCAAAACCCCCGATAGCAAACGATAGTCCGAAGAATAACGCAACCATCCATGAGGTTGGATTTAAGGATTCAAAAACAAATCCTAAAACGATAAATAAAATGGAAATCACCACGAGTGATGTTTCAATAATTAATTGTTTTCTAGTCATATAGCCTCCTCATATTCATAGTTATATTTTAGCATAAAGGATGCCATCTTGTATAAATAAAGCACCATATTATTATAAAAAAGAACCTTAATTATAAATATAATGATTTTAGAAGCATAAAAATATTTATCAAGCTCTATTTCATAATGATTTTCAATCAGTTATCGTAAAATCAAAAGAGAAATATGTTCGCTTTTTCTATGTTTTTGGTATACTATGAAAGAGGAGATGATAGCCATGAATTATATCTATGAAACTAACCGTATTTATGTCAACGATGAGAATGGAAAAATGATTGTTAATGCAACATTCCCCTTGATTCGACAAGGTGTTGTCGTTGTTGATCACACCTATGTAGATCCTTCCCTAAGAGGGCAAGGTGTCGCATCCAATCTGATGCAGGAAGTTTATCAACATATCAAGTCACAAGGCTTCAAAGCTGTGGCGACATGTCCATATGCTGTCGTATGGTTTAAACGACATCCCGAATGCACTGACATTATTGCCGAAGATGTTCAGGATACGATGCATCCTGAATGTAAAATATAAGGTGAGGTCTTCCTATGAAGCGTCCATTGTTGATTTTAGTGGCTGGAGGTTCGGCCTCTGGTAAAAGCACCGTCGTCAAAGAAATTCTCGATCGAGCAGGTCTAGATGATGTATTGATCATTAAACATGATGATTACTATCTCGATCAAAGCGACCTTCCCTTGGAAGTGCGTTATTTAACCAACTACGACCATCCAAGTTCACTCGATAACGAACTGTTATATAAGCATCTCGTGACGCTTCTTGATGGAAAATCCATCGACAAACCAACCTATGATTTTGTTAATCATACGAGAAGTTCATTGGTTGAACATGTCTCACCCAAACCTATTATTATCGTTGAAGGTATTTTGATTTTAGAAAATGAAAAGATTCGAGAATTATCCAATATGAATCTTTTCGTTGAACTTGATGATGATACACGGTTCATAAGAAGATTATTGCGCGACATGCGCGAAAGAGGAAGAACATTAGAATCGATCATCAGTCAGTATGAAACAACGGTTAAACCCATGTTTCACAAGCATATCAAACCGACCAAACGTTATGCAGATGTGATCATTCCTAATGACCGTAAACATGACATCGCGGTTGATCTAATCGTGACAAAAATCAAACAAATTTTAGGAGAAAAAGAATGACCCTTGTCGTCATCGCCATGCAAGAAGAAGCAGAGATCATCATGAAACATCCACTTCCAAATGTCGAAATTATCCTCACCGGTGTGGGTAAGGTCAATGCTTCATCTAAGCTTACTGAAGCTATTCTTACACACAAAGTGGATAAAATTTTGAATCTAGGCTTTGCTGGTGCCACAGGAAATTTTCATGTCGGTGATATCGTGCATGTTGAACGTGTGATGTATCATGATTTTGACCTCACTCTTTTTGGATATGAAAAAGGTCAAGTCCCAGGATATCCTCCTTATTTTACCCCAAGTGATCAATGGAAGTTAAACATAAAAAATAATCAATATAAATCAGCATATTTACAGACAGGTGATTATTTTAAAACGGATCATGAGGATACTTCATGTCTTTATGATATGGAGGGTGCAGCATTATTTCAAGTCGCTCATCGCTTTCAAATCCCCATATTATCGATTAAAGTAGTATCTGATCTTATTGGATCCGCGGCTCATTTTGAGTCTTATAAACGATTTGAAGCGAGTGAAGGAGCGAAACGATTATACGAAATTTATCAACAAATTCTTGGAGGTGTACAATGAAAGGACTGCTTGTGTTAAGTCATAACATCGAAGATGGTGAAGCATTAACCACACGTGCATTACTGAAACGTGCAGGACTTGAGATCACCACCATCACGTATGAACAAACCCTTGATATCGTGACTGCTTTTGGTCTTCATGTCAAAGCTGATCAATTCGCACGTGATGTCCATCTTAAAGATTATGATTTTGTTGTGATACCAGGTGGGAAATACGTCGCGATGATCGTGGATCATGACGTTCATATAAAAGAACTCGCAAGATATTTCTATGAAGCGAAAAAATTAGTTGCTGCAATATGTGCTGGGCCAAGATTTTTAGGCCAAGCAGGCCTATTAGATCACAAACATTTTACTGCCTATCACGGAAGTGAAAAAGACATGCCATTAGGGTATTACCATCCTGAGAAAAAAGCGATGGTAGATGGTCATATCATCACAGCACGTGGTGCAGGGGCAGTTTATGAATTTGCATACGAGATTGTTAAATTTACATTAGGTGAAGAAAAAGCGAAAGGATTACTTGAAAATATCCTTTTCTAAAAAAAATGACACGGACACATAATTTTAAAGCACTTTTTTGGCCAACATTCATCGAACTCCTGTTTTTTATGCTGATGGGTACCATGGATACCTTGATGTTATCAAACTATAGTGACTATGCTGTAGGTGCTGTCGGAAATTCAACCACACTGATTAACATGTTCGCGGTTCTGTTGCTCATCGTAGCTAACGGGGTCGCGGTTTTAGTGTCTCAATATATAGGTGCAAAAAAAGAGAATGTCGCACATCGCATTATTGGCAATGGTCTTATTGTCAATTTTTTTGTAGGCTTCATACTATCTGTCACGATTATTGTCTTAGCACCGATGATTTTATCTCTTGTAAATACAGAAGAAGTCTTATTTGCCGGTTCCATGGACTATTTGCAGGTGGTTGGTGGATCTCTACTTTTCGTAGCGGTTTCAAATATTGCCACAGCATCACTTCGAAGTTATAATCGTGCAAAATACATCACATATGTCGTTGTCGTAGCAAACATTCTAAACATTATTGGTAATTTTGTTCTTATTTATGGGTATCTAGGATTTCCTAGTCTAGGTGTATTAGGTGCTGGGATTTCAACACTGATTGTTCGAATCATGATGATGATCACGTACCTTTTTCTACTTCGTAAAGTCATTGGAGTTCATCTATTAAAGAGTAGACTTTATAAAGATACAACGAAACAAATCTTAAAAATTGGGATTCCAAGCGCATTAGAGTCATGGACGTATACCTTGATGCAAGGCGTTGTTTTATCCATGATTAATCGCTTAGGACCTGAGTTTACGACTGCACGTACCTACATTAATACCATCCTTACATATATCTATATTTTCAGTTTAGCTTTTGCGTCAGCAAACGCGGTGATGACAGGTTTCTACATTGGACAACGCGATTACATGAAAGCTCATCATGAATCAATTAAAACAGCCATTCGAAGCTTCTTTATCGTCCTCTTGATGACACTCATCGTTAACCTCTTTTCAGGATCGATTATGTCTCTTTTTTCAGATAATCCAACGATTGTAAAAACAGTTAGAACTGTGTTATGGCTAGCGATTATTCTTGAATTTAGTCGTAGTCTTAACTTGATTTTTATTCAGGCTTTACGCTCAGCTGGTGACGCTACTTTTCCGCTTATTATGGCCGTTATTAGTATGTTAGGTATTGCCATTCCATCCGCGTATCTATTTGGAATTGCCCTTGGTTTAGGCTTGTTTGGTATATACATGGCTTATGCACTTGATGAGCTTATTCGAGCTATTTTTATGGTGATTCGTTGGCAATCAAGAAAATGGGAAGGGAAGAGTACGTATCTCGAAAACACCCATTAAAAAGCATGTGAGATTTATGGTCATCAAAGTGATAAAAAAAGATAAAAAAAACCCTGTTTTTTGACTTGACAATTCTTCAATAATTGGTATAATTATATATGCGCTTGGACGTTGGCCCGTTGGAGAAACGGTTAACTCACATGCCTTTCACGCATGCATTCACGGG
>CAYLLL010000096.1:0-4780 GCA_964384655.1 uncultured Mariniplasma sp.
TCATAATTACTATCTTCAATCGAAAGGCTCTTCGTCGTTTTCGCTCCTAAGAAACCTTCACTGTATTGTGCGGTGAGTTGTGAATTAAACTTACGCGCAAAACGGTGTTGCTTAAGGATGATTTTGGTGAAGAAATAAGCGATGAGAAGCATGATGGGTAACACAATGGTCATGATCAGTGCAAGTTTCACAAACGTGAGATAGAGCACGATTAATATTAATACCATCTGCAAACCAGCCCAGACAAAGTCAACCATGCCCCATGAAATAATGAGAGATAGTTTTCTAGTATCTGAGGTCATGCGCGCCATCACCCAACCCTGAGGTGTTTTATCGAAGTAGCTGTAGGATAAACGCTGTAAGTTTTCAAACGCTTGACGTCTTAATTCATAACTCACATCTGCTTCAATGATTCCCGCTTCATAAATAAAGCCCCAAACCACAAGACCAAAGCCTAAAGCTAATCCGAGATTAGCCGCGACATAATAAGGCCACGTGGAATAGTCTCCACCCACAAAGAAGGTATCAATCGCATAGCGATTAAATAAAGGAATAATGACATCTAATGTTGCAAGTATTCCTGAATAAATAATGAGTAAGATAAGATGTTTCTTTGATTTAAAAATAATACCGATAATTTTTTTCCAGGTAGAAAATTGGACCTTCGTGTATTGGATGTCTTGATCATCGTGTTGCATCCATCTCACCTGCCTTTACCATCGCTTGGAATTCGGTTTCTAGTTTACCTTGGATGTCCCAAAGTTTTTTATAGAGACCTTCTTTTTTCGCAAGCGATTCATGCGTGCCGATCTCAGCGATTCTTCCTTGATCAAGCACGATAATCTTATCTGCTTCCTTCGCTGTGGTAATACGATGTGTAATGATAATGGTCGTATGCTTATATGTTTTATTGAGTAAAGCTTCACGAATCATCATGTCGGTCTTCGTATCTACCGCTGAAAGAGCATCATCAAAAATAAGGATAGGCTTATCCGCGACAAGGACGCGAGCAATCGCAACACGTTGTTTTTGTCCACCGGATAAGGTCGTCCCTTTTTCGCCGACTAACGTATCATAACCTTGCTTAAATGTTTTAATATCTTTTTCTAAAGCCGCTGTTTGAGCAGCAAGATAAATGCGTTCTTTTTCCGCACCTTTATGAGCAATAGCTATGTTTTCATATACTGTTTTTGAATAGAGGAATGGATCTTGTAGAACCACACCAATTTGATTTCTAATATGTTTTTTCTTTATATCCATGAGGGAGACTCCATCCATCAAGATGTCGCCTTCCTGATAGTCATACATTCTTAAAAGCAGATTGATAATCGTTGATTTACCACTGCCTGTACGACCGATAATCGCTACAGTTTCTCCTGCGTTTATCTTAAAATCAACACCTTTAAGCAGGTGTTCATCCGTATCTGAAAACTTGAATGAAACATTTTTAAATTCAATATTTCCCTCGATTTTAGGTGCTAAAGTACCATCTTTTAAATATTCGCTAGGTTGGTCTAAAAGGTAATTAATACGATCGGAAGCAACAAGGGCTTTACCGAAATCATTGATAATACGACCTAAACCGCGAACTGGCCAAATCAGCATCCCTACAAGAGCGAGTGAAGCGATAATCCCTGATGCATCCATGGTTCCATTTTGGATTCCATAAACACCAATTGCGATAATGACTAAATACTGGGCAATACCAATAAAATCCATGACACCCCAATAGATCGCCACAATCTTATTTGCTCTAACGAGCGCATCGCGATACTCTTTGTTTTTGGTTTCCATTTTTTCGATCTCAAACACTTCGTTAGCGAAGGCACGAACAACACGGGCTCCAGAAAGGTTTTCCTGCACAACGGTCATCATCTTCGATTCGGTCTTCTCAATTTCTTCGAAGATCTTTTCGATTTTGATAAAGTAGATGGTTGACGAGACCCCTACAAATGGCACAATGGCAAGCGAAACCCACACCATGGTCGGATTGATGAAAATCAACTGATAGGCGCCAAAAACAAGCGTGGCTGCTAAATGAACAACGTCAAGCATACGACCGGTCAGAAATCCTGTGGTGGTTTCAATATCGGTGGTGCATCGTTGAATGAGATCACCGCTATCCGATTTATTATGGAATTCATAGTTCAAATCTTGAATATGCCCATAAAGACGAACGCGCATCTTTTCAGCGAGTCGCTCTTGTAAATATCCTCTAAGCCACATTTCGAGATAGCGAAGGGAGAAGCGAAACACCTGTAAAACCATCAGGGATACCGCGATTCTGAACACGATGCCCATGATATCATTGCCTTGTTCAAAGAAAGCAATCACAAATGGAGGTAAATTGACCTCCCCAACTGACACATTGCCGGGGGCAATGCCTGGTACGGCTAGAAGTGTCTTCATTAAATACTGCGTAAATAAGGGAACATTTGAGTAAGTCCATTGGTGAAAGGCTGTTAAGAATGCAGCGACCATGAAGAGTACTAAAAAGCCCTTAGCTAAGCTGAATAATTTTCTCATTCGCATGCTTGTTCCCTCCTTCTTAGCCAAAGTTTAGTATATAGGAAAAATTGACATTAGTCAATATGATGGCTTTATTATGCAATTTTTCGTCTATCAAAAAGTAAAAAAGATGAAGTATTTTAATCTTCATCCTCCAAGTTGAAATCCATCATTGACATTTGATTGTTTCTTCTTTGAAAATTAACCATAAGCTGATTAGCTTCTTTGTAGTATTGTGATTTAGAAAATTGATGTTGGGCATCCATCATTAAATAGTCCATGATAAGGGGATCATCAGTGATGATTTGAGCATCCAAAATCTCTCTTCTTAAGTAATTTAACATGATCTCCTTCGTGCTGAAATGTTTATGTTTCATATACTGTGATAAGACCTTTTCACTTGGAGTGAGTGTCGATTGCTCCATCGTTTGAATCAATTCAGAGAGAGAATCAAGTAAGTTCAGTTTTTCGTATGTTAAGAGTAATAGGATAGACCATCCATGATTTGATGATTGTTTTTTTGCTAACTCAAGAACCTCTGGATAGTATTGATGACGATAGAAGGAAATCGCCATAGCATAATCATTGGATGTTTGATACAGTGTTCTTCTCCTGAGCAAATGAGATAACATTTGAGGAGGCTGATACCAAGCAAGATATTCCGCATGTTCTTTTCTAATTTCTTCGATAAGAGAGTAATGCCCCTCTTTTGCTAACAGATTGGTGTATTCTTGATAATAGGTGATGATTTCAGCACCATGATGAAGTTTATAACTCGAAAGGAGTCTATGTCTTAGACTTAAAATATAATGATCAAAATTCTTTTGGTGAGCTCTGGGGAGTTCAAGGATCACCTGGTGTGCGAGTTTATATTGGTGTTTTTCATAAAGTGTGGAGGATAAACAAAAAATAAGCAGCGATAATTCGTCCTGCATGAAATGTGGTATAAATTGTTTTATGGTTTCATATCGATGATCAACCATCGAGAGATGATGATTCATCGAACCAAAGATTAACTGAATGAGAAGTGCTTGATGATCTTCGCGATGTTGGTATTTCATAAGGATCGATTCATTCATTGGCATTTGTTTGATCATCTGCTCAGTGATTTGTTCTAAATCGGATGTATAGTCCTCTCGATCATATGTGCCTTGATCTTTCATTTTAAACCGCTTGGACAGTAACTCGATGAATTCAGGATTGGGTTCAATTTGATTATTTTCAAGCTTGGATAAATAGGAAATACTGCAGATCCCCTCCGCCCCCTCTTCAAGTGTCATTCTCAATTCTTGACGCCTTAACTTTAACGCTGAACCGATGGGTTTAACCTCATAATGCCTATGGGTTTGTCTTTTCTTAAGTTGCCTTCTTAGGTAGTAAATATTCATGCGAATCTCCTTGGGTTTTTAGTGCTATTTTATATTTTGTATAAATGCATAATCAAGACAGTTCATCGATAAAAAAAGACCTAGAAGGTCTTTTATTCAATGATTTTATCTTCACTTTTACATAAATCAAATAAAGGGCACACATGACATTTTGGCTTTTTTGCCAAACAATGATATCGGCCAAAAAAAATCATTTGGTGATGCAGTTTTAGCCATTCAGATTCAGGAAAATGTTTCATCAATTTCTTCTCAATCTCTAAAACATTATCTCCCTTTTTTGCAAGACCTAAACGAACTGCGACACGGGATACGTGTGTATCGACTGCAAAGGCAGGAATCCCAAACGCATTAGATAAGACGACATTGGTTGTCTTTCGACCAACCCCAGGTAATGATTCTAAATCCTCTCTCGTAGATGGGACAATACCTTCATATTTTTCATCAATGATTCTCGCTAGTTCAATAATGTTTTTTGCTTTGTTACGATAAAGACCGATGGATTGAATAATTACTTCAATCTCATGGGGTGATGCCTTTTTTAAGTGCGCAGGTGTGGGATAAAGTTTAAATAAATATGGAGTGACACGATTAACCGCAACATCGGTGGTCTGTGCTGAAAGCACAACAGCGACCAATAATTCGAAGTGATTAGAAAAATTAAGTTCAACTTTCGCGTGAGGGAACATCAATTGTAGGGCTTGATATATCTCTAATACTCGCTTCTTCATTTGATATTTTTAAAGAGCGTATCTAAGGCTTCTTCGACATCCTGATCAATAGGCACTTCCTTGATGACCGCTTGATTTAACAAACGTTCAACCCATTTGATACTTACACGATCACCGGCATCTTGAATCGCTTTTTTAATGGCTTGATGAGGATAT
>CAYLLL010000097.1:0-4777 GCA_964384655.1 uncultured Mariniplasma sp.
ATGCTTCTCTAAAAATGCGTAGACAATAATCTTTGAATTGTGTTTCAAGATGGGTTTGGGCAAGTTCTAAAACGACTGCGGCGATTTCTCTGCGTGAATCTAAAAAATAATACTTAAAAAACGGGGATACTTTTTGGTAATGATTAACGATGAGTGCTCTGACCCAACGTTGATAATTTTTTGGAGAATTGATTAAGGATTCCATCACAACATCACATATCTCTTGATCACAAAATTCAACAAGTGCTGTGATGATATGAAAACGGACGGTAGGATTCTTTTCTTTAATCAATTGAGACTTTAAAGCTTTGAGACTCTTTTCGTTTTTTAAATGAGATAAATAGAAAATCGCCAAACGCCGCTTTACCGTGGACCATGATCTCAGTTGACGAAATTGCTTTTTAGCAAATCGTGTTTGCATTAAATCAAGGATCACGAGTTCTCTCACGTCATCTTCGATTTTTACCTGTGTTTCAATATCGATATATGCATCAAAAAAGAAGCGTTGGCTAAAGCTTCTTTTCACATCTTCATGGTCAAAATAGCGCTTGAATAAATAATCACGCGCTTCGCCTTGTTGTCGTTGATGAATGAGATGAACGACTTTTTGAATAATAATGACGATCAATAATAAAACAATGATCGAAAGTGCTCCATAGAGGATCCATAAGGCGTCATTGACGGTCATACATTTTACTCCGCTCTTTAAATCGCTTAATATGCCCAATGAGTTCTTCAGGAATCACTGGTTTTTCTAAAATAAGGTCAACATCGAGTGTGTTGGCACGATTAATATTTTCAAGGGTTTTGTTATGCGAAACCATGATAAAGGGAAGTTGATGATAGATCTTTGATTCATTCAACATGTTTTTAAGCTGAAAACCATCCATCTTCGATAGGTTGATTTCAGAGATGACGATATCGATCTTTTGTTTTTGAATCGTTTGAAAAGCTTCAACAACACTGTCCGCTAAAATCACTTCATAATTTAAACGCTTAAATAGACGATAGAGCATGTTTCGACTCATCAAATCTTGGTCAACAAGCAAGATATGTCCTTCTTTGGTTTCCGAAAGTTTATAGGTATCATCGATCAGTTCATTGGTTCCTCTTTGATGTGCGAGGGCCATTCTTTTTTCTAGAAGTTCAAAGATGAGTTTAACCTTATCATTGACCGGTAGATCAGAGTTGATCTCTTCGCATGTCACCACAGCCATCGAAACAGTCACTTTATCGATGAAATGTGGAGATTCACTGATGAGATTGCGATAGTTTTCGGCTTCTTTCACAATGGCTTCTTTCGTCACGTTTTCCATCACAGCAAGAATCCCTGGTCCTTGTTGTTTAAAGAGTGAAACAAACGGTGATTTTCCATTTTCTATGGTATACACAAGATTTCTTAGCGATTCATTGCCCGTATCTTTCCCGTAACGTCTGTTGATATCCATCAATTGATCGAGATGGATTAAGATAATCCCACGCGTTTTCCCTGTAGGCGAAACATGCTCAAAATGGGAGTACATCATCTCTTTAAGAACATTCTGAAAATAAAGACCCGTGATCGAGTCACGCAACATATGATCTTTTGCACTTTCAATTTCATTTTTAAGAGACTCAATCGTCGTTTCAAGTTCTTTTTGTTTTTGTGTGAGCTGATTCACTTCAAGGTGGTATTTCACAAGCTCGGTACGATAGATTGCAGGTAATTCAAGTTGAAATCTCGACATGATAAAACGAAGGGAGGGTTCAAGCAAGATCAACCATGTGATGCCCTTCTTTGCGTAAATATATTCAAAAAAGTAATGCCATAACTTATAGTCCACAAGGGTAGTTTTCTTTAGTGTGACGGTTGACTGATCGAGGTGAAAGGGAGATCCAGCAAAGGTGTTAAGAATATCGATACGCGGATAATTCTTCGCTAAGATGGCGATAAACTCATTCATGATTTCAATGAAGTTGATTACTTCAGTCTTGTTATCGTCTTTTTGATGATGCAAATGATGATTAAAAAATTCTGTTTTAGTCACATAGTCTAACACATCGAGTGAAATCGATGGGTCAATCAAATACCCAAAGGATGGATAAATAAGCGATAACGACATTTTCTCTAAATCCCGCAGAACAAGTCTGATATACTCAGAAGAAGGCAAATACGTTTTTTCAAACTGGAAGATCATTTTCTCAATGTAATCGAGAGAGGGTACGGCTTGAGCTTTATAAAAACTTGAAAATAAATATGCTGAAAAAAGTGTCTTGGACACATGATCATATGTGATAAAACCTTCAGGATAAGGCAAAAAGCGCGTTTTTATAAACTGTATTTGTGATCGGAAAGAAAACGATGTGTGATTGACTTGATCATAGCTAATCCACTGTACAGGGATATTTAAGTTAATGATCTGCCGATGGATCAATTCATGAGAAATAATCGTTCCTTTAAATCCTTGATCAATCATTTCATTGATCACATCGAGGGTTGTCATATCCCAATGCTGAATGGTGAGAAAGGTCAACTCACCAAACGATGCGACTTCATTAAATTGACGAGAAAACTCATCAAATACTTGAAGAGTAGGAACATCGATGAGCATCTGATACTCACTATTTTTTATGAGGTAACTGTAGGTTGCATGCATGCGGTCAACGATAAAAGGTCCCAAAGGAAGGACCTTATGCTGAGAACGAACTTGTTGACTCATAAAATCACCTCTCTATCTCTAAGTCTTATACGAAGTGATTATACTATATTTGTCATATAAATTAGATATTTTATGCTCTTAATTAATAATTTTGTAATTATTTATTTTAATTTCATGCGTTTTGCAACGTGATCGATGATCTCAATGGCTCTGTCAAGCATGTCTTTTGTATGAAGCGCTGAAACCATACAACGAATGCGTCCCTTTCCTTTGGGAACGGTTGGAAAGACAATCCCTGAGACATAGACACCTTCATTTAAAAGTGCTTTTGAAAACGCCACAGTTAATGCTTCATCACCGATCATGATAGGCGTGATTGGAGTCTCTGAATGACCAATATCAAATCCTCTTTGCAAAAGTTCTTTCTTAAAATACTTCGCGTTATCCCATAGTCTTTCGGTGTATTCATTGGATTCTTCTAACATATGAAACGCTTCAATAATCGCTGCAGCAGCAGATGGCATCATCGCTGTAGAAAAAAGCAGTGGACGACCCCGATGCAATAACCAATCTCGGGTAACTTTGGTACCACACACATAACCACCCACGACACCGATAGCTTTAGAGAGGGTTCCAATAATAAAGTCTACTTGACCGTGAAGACCAAAATGATCGACTGTTCCACGACCTGAGCGTCCTAAGACACCAGAACCGTGTGCATCATCCACGTAGGTCATCGCGTGATATTGTTTAGCTAATTTGACAATCTCAGGTAATTTAGCGATGTCGCCATCCATGGAAAAAACACCATCTGTAATGATCAAAACTTCTTTATACAAATCTCTTTTTTCCATTAAGACACGTTCTAAATCAGCCATATCTGAATGCTTGTAAACGGCACGATCTGCTTTTGATAATCGAACACCATCGATGATGGATGCATGATTTAATTCATCAGAAATAATGAGATCGCCTTGATCAGTGATGGCTTGAATGACCCCGGCATTGCATGCAAATCCTGATTGAAACACCAAGGCCGCCTCTTCATGTTTAAAGCGTGCAATGGTTTGGTCGAGAGTTTCATGGATGTCCATATTACCCACGATTGTACGCACTGCACCAGCCCCAACACCATACGTGTCAATGGCCTTTTTTGCGGCTTCTTTAAGCCTTGGATGGTTGGCAAATCCTAAATAATTGTTAGATGATAAATTAATGACATCTTTCCCATTTAAATGGATGATGGCATCACAAGGGCCCTCATTCACAGGCAGTGTTCGATAAACCCCTTGATCCTTTAATTGTTGTAGCTTGTCGTTAATTGCTGACATCATAACCTCCTTAAGGAATGAGAACTACTTTCCCACTATTTCCAGATATCATAGTCGCCATGGCTTCTTCCATTTGGTCAAATGGATAAAAATGCGTGACGATTTTTTCTAAATCAAGTTGATGATTTTTAATCATATCGGTGAGTTGATCCCATGTTTTAAACATAAGTCGACCGACAACTCCATAAATACTGATCCCTTTAAAGACGATATCATTCGATAAATCGATATCAATATCCGAACTCGCAATGCCTAAAAGGGACATTTTCCCGCCCTTTTTAACATACTTAAATGCAGCTTCAATCGCGGATTTGTTTCCAGAGAATTCGGTGACGACATCGACCCCTTTACCACCCGTTTCTTCCATCACACGTGCAATCACATCTTCTTTTAAAGGATTGATGACAACGTCAGCTCCAAGTTCTTTCGCGAGGTTAATTCTAAAATCATTGATTTCAATAGCGATAATTTTCTTCGATTTCATCGCTTTAGCGATATTGACACCCATCAATCCGATAGGTCCACATCCTACCACAGCTACCGTTTTATCTGTAATGTCAAAGTGCAACATCGTATGCACAGCATTTCCTAATGGTTCCTGAATGGATAAGTATTTGGGATCAGCTGTTGTCTGATTGACGATGAGATTATTTTCTGGCATTCTTGCATATTCAGCAAAACAACCATCGGTATCGACACCGATAATTTTTGTATTTTCACAGATATGATATTCGCCTCTTTGGCAAAACTCACATGTACCACATACAATATGCGTTTCTGCTGATACGATATCACCGAGTTTCACTT
>CAYLLL010000098.1:0-4763 GCA_964384655.1 uncultured Mariniplasma sp.
GAGACACTTCAGAGTACGATGAAAAATAACCCAAATTGATCAATCCTGTATCAGGATCATTGATGTCAAACGTATAACTCCATAAAGGAGATAAATCAGGTTTGCTACCTTCGGGTATGTCTGGATCAGCATACGTTTCAAGAAGTGCACGATAATCTGAAATATAAGCAGAAACGTCACTGCCATACGCTAAATTGTAATAATCTTCAATCGTTTGAGCAAGGATAGCCCCATTGGGTAACAGTTCCCCTAAAATCTCGTAATTCACGGTTGCTAAATTAGAAGTCGTAAAATCTAAGGTTTGTAAATCAAGATCAAACGTGATAATTCCATAGGGGGTACCTCCTGTGGGTTGAACAACCGTTGGATAATACAAACGGGTCCATGAACCCTCAACTTCATGAAGTTGTAAGGAGGCATCATTTCCATCAAGGAGTTGCGATTTATCGGAATACATCGTTTGAAATAACGTTTCATATTCTGTTAAAAGAGAACTATAAAATGGATCTGCACTCGTTAATATGCGTGTCCCATTTTCATAGTCCACATCATAACTAGGAAGTTCGCCAGCATCGGCATGAAGCGGGAGTAACCGGTAGAATTCTAGGTTTGCAGGAAGAATACTACCAAAAGTCGATCCTGAAGAAGTCGCTAAAACATACATCCCATTGGGACGTGCATCAATAAATGTCGGTGATAAGTTACCATTTTCACTAAAATATGTATATTCTTGCAAAATGGGGTCGGTAATCATGGGGAAAGTCGAGCCATAGACGTATTCCCCTTGAGGGTCTGTTGCTTCTTCTGTGATTAGGGGAACTGGAAGTGTCACTCCAAATAAGTAATAACCATTCGGTACAGCTGTCCATGTCATACTTCCTTCAATCTTCGTCGATTCAACATCCCACACTTGATTATATAGAGGCAAATCGTATTCATATTTATATTCATTGAGCGTACCTACAGCAACCGTTGATCCAGCAACAACGCTCCAACCTGAATCCCCATGTGCAGGACCTGCACTGCGTGAGACCACTTCAGTCTGATAGTTTTCATAGGTTGCAGAGTCATAACCAACTCTTTCATAACGACGGCCATAAATAGAAATCTCTGTACGATTCGTTGTCTTTTGATAGGTGGTGCGCAACCAATCGCCAGAACCACTATCATAGGCGTATTCATACTTCCTCGACGTGATCGTAATATTTCTGCTTTCACGACGGGCATAAAGTGAGTTCGTAGTGACACTTGAGTTATCGTAAAAGTAACTGATCCCTGTAAACACTGCTTGGGTTGTGTCATTCTTTCGAGCACTGTAATAGACCGCATTCGTAAAGTCAAAATAACGTAAGGATGAATAGAAGTTAAATACCTGATCCAAACGACCAATCAAGTCGACATTCGGATCCATATTAACGATAAAGTTAAAGGTAGAATTGGCATCATTATTCCCATACATAAACTGGTTGGCTGCACGCTGGAGACGACCAAAGATACCTCCAAATCCACGTTTATTTTCGGGATAAAGACGCATATCACTATGGGTATCTGGGAAGATAAAGGTTGAATCGACAGGGTAAAACCCATCACGGATCGTTTCATAATCCATGATATCAACCGCATAAAAATTCGCATTGCTCGTCCCACGATCAAATGCACGTACGGTACCGTAGTTAATCGCAGTATCGATCTTCACATATGCGGTTAAGAAGACCACGGTCGCGCCAACAACACCTCCAGCTACATCTGTGGAACTAATCTGTCCATGATTGACCATACGACGCATCACGGATAATCCATAACCGATGACGCCACCTGCAGAGGAACTGATCCCAGGACGTTCTTCAGTCGCATCTCTCGTATAAACACGCACTGAACCACTGGTAAGTGAAGAATAATAAGTATTGTTATATGAAGGAACGGTCACTTCCATCGTAATATCATATCTGAAAGGATTGGTAATCCCACCACTCATCGTTTCCCATGTCGATGTCATCGTATAATTTGAAATCGTGATGGTCAACGCAGAGACATCGCCATAATTGATACAGTTTGATAGAATGGAATCCTCAACATCCGCAATGCTTGACGAACCATAAATCGTTGACACATTACCTACGGTGAGTTCATTATAAATCGACATGCCTAAAATTCCACCTGAACGCGTAAAGTTGCGAGATAAAGCGATGATGGTTCCCTTGTTGGATGAGTCATAAATACGTGATTTCTTGGATAAAATCGCAGAAGAAATCCCTCCGGTCACGACACCATAACGATATTTCGTCGTGGCTCCCCCAGCGGTTGATGCTGTATTATAGGTGACATTCGATGTATCGACATTGCTCAAATTTTCAAAACGAACATCCCCAAGATTAGCACTATCTTGGATGTCACCATCATTAAATGTCACTAATCCTCCTGCATAAGTATTAGCAAACCCTGTGATTCCGCGATGATTGGTATCATAGGTGGAGGTAATATCTGCTTCATTGATGGAGTTTAATATACCGATAGTGGCTTCAGGCATCGCATCATTTCCATTAGGATCCATGTTACCAGAATAGTTATAATTGACGAATCCAGCGACATAGATATTATTGGCTGGAGATAAGTTGGAAGTGTTGGTGGTGATGTCGCCAAGTGAAATTTCACCGCTAACCAAACCATTACGAATCCAACGATTCATGGTCAATGTTTGTGCAATTCCTGCGATGAAAAGCTGTTTCGCAGTGACCGTGTTGGTTTGCATAATGAGGTCATAGGCATAAATATTTCCAGTGAATGCGACATTCAGATAATCGATATTCTCAGATAGAGAAATCCCCGCGATTGACACCGTATTCGCTAGTGTTTGTTCCTTTAGGGTGATTGTGCCTTCATTTTCAACAAATCTTAAGAGGGTTTGTTGATTGCTTGATGAGGCGTATAGTCCTGAATAATTCGTGACACCATATAGATTGATCGACTGTGAATTCGTTGATTGTGATAATGTCAATGTTGATCCTAAATTGTATATCAATGTAGCATAGGTTAGTCCATTCATATCACCAGTTATGGTTCCTGCATTATCGACATAATAATCGAGAACAGCTTCTTCTTGATTAAAAAGGTGAATAAATTCGACAGCTTCACTATGATTTGCATTTAAAATACCTGATGCATAAACCAGATTTGTTCCACGATTTTGTGGATTGATCGTCCCTAAATGATAGAATTTACCAAATGTATTATTGAGTGGATAACTGACACCAGCTGATTGACCAATAATTCCTCCCATATAATAGGTTTCAGTGTACGCTGAAAGAATCTCTTCAGCATAAAGCGTTCCCGTTGACGTCAGCATCCCTAAGACATGTTCTTCACCAGTAGAATTATGGGCATAACCTAAAACGCCTCCCATATAGACGATAGGTGATGAAGATCCATTGATTGAAGAAGACGTGGTTCCAAGCCCATGGATATTGAGGGCATTATATGCATCGGTTAAAATAAGTTGTTCACTGTTTGCTGAACCAATCACCCCACCCAAATGATACGTGGGATTGATGACGATATCCGTGCGATACGTATGATCTGTTCCAGGGATAATGTCACCTTCCACATAGACTCCATTGACTAAACCACTCGCCTGACCGACAAGTCCACCGACATGCATTTCACCAAGGGTATCATGACCCAAATCAATCGATATATCAGCAAGAACATTGCGGATCGTTCCATCTATCATTTGACCAGCAATCAGTCCAACATACGTGGTAACACCTGCATAACTATTGGTTTCATTCAATTCCAGACTTGCTTGGTAAAAGATTAGATTATAGACTTGCCCACGCAAAATACCGAAAAGACCCGCATAATAGGACTCTTGAGCCATCCCATTGACGAGTTCAAGACCATAAATATAGGTTTCTTGATCGATGCCTGTAAAGACACCCGTGAATTCAACTGTGGGTGTAAGGTAGGAGCTTTTTGCCACTTGTTGCATATCAATATCGCCTGTGACCACATAATTCATGTCTCTAAAAGGTGTTAAACTGGATTCACGATTATAGTTAAGCATCTTTGAAAAAGCGATCAGATCAAGTGTATTTTCAATGGCATAATAACTGCTTAACGTAACTGAATCCAAAGGTTGATCAGACAAATCAATCGTAATCGGAGTCGTGACCAAGTCTAATCCTAGTTTCGTTGGATATTTAGGATTAGGTGAACTTGCAGAAGGAAAATAATACCAATCCGTTCCTAAGGTTGCATTCGAAGAACGAATTTGTGCTGTGGTGAGTGATGTAGCGTATGCATTCGGTGAAGTGATGTTGTAAGAAGATCCTGATACCGTGACAATTTCTTGATAGAGAGTATCATCGAATGCAAGATCACTGTAGGTGCCCGTTACGTGATTTTCATATAAGACAGGTTGAACCGTGAAACGTGATCCATATGAAGCGTTAACCACGACTAATCCTGCAAAATAGGCATCATAAAACGAACCAAAGTTATCAAAAAGTACACCTGAAGCTTGACCTGAAGTCGCCACCATACGAATCCCAGCCACGAGTGCCGTGGGACGATAGTCGATGGCGTAGACATGATGGACCTCACCTGACTCAAGATTCTTCCCGACGATATTGGCAGCTTTATAAAGATTAGAACTTTCAAATGTAAATTCATATGTTGGATTAATCAATCCAAAATTTCGAACGATTCCCTCGTTATAGGCAAACATGGCGTAGTATTCAGTGTAAGCAACTTCCGTTTCAAGAGGT
>CAYLLL010000099.1:0-4757 GCA_964384655.1 uncultured Mariniplasma sp.
ACTCAAGAAATCATAGGATGTCGCCATATAGAAGAGGATTCGCGCGACATCTCCTCTCACCTCAGCTCTTGGCAGATAAGAGTCAGCATCCGTGCTCCAATCGAAGAACTTATTCCCTCTAGATGAATTTTCAGCAGGATTTGCAGGTTTTAGATTATGAAGATCTGAACCTTGATTGACGGAATTATTATCGACACTCACTCCAAGCAAGGACTGTGGCCATACGTGTTCACGATTCCATGTGACCCCACCATCCCATGCACCTGATACAGAGGTTCCTAAATATACAAGAATCACTTTACTAGCATTATTAGGATCTCGATCGGTTTCATCAAGAATGTATCGTGATGCACCGTAGTCAACGCGAGTAAATCCAGTATTGACGAGGTTTCTTAAAAATACTGTCAAACTATAACCTGTGAGTCCATCAGCACCTGTATAATAGCCATCATAAGTATAAGCATCTTCACTTGTCCAAATTGCGTAAAACGTCATCGGTTGTGTGATTGCTTGACCAAAAACATAGGGTGTTCTTCCCACTTCGGTCACTGACCATCCCTCAAAGGAATACCCTTCTCTAACAAGATCTTCGGGTTCATCGATGGTTGCTCCATGCTTAATCACGAATTGTCCTTGAGAGACGCCTTCATTCATGAACTCTATCGTGTAACGATTTCGTGTGTAATACACGTTCATGACTTTATTGACGCCTGCAGAAACACTCGTTGTCGTGGTGGATAACGCTTGATTTAATTGGAATCCCACGAATGCATCGTTAACGACAACTAATGTTCCTACATCATAGGTATCGATAGTAGTCTTCGTGTTATCTTTCGTGTAATCCTCATTTTGGATGTTTTCAAAGTAATAATTGACTGTAATGGTTCCTTCAGTGAGTGCTTCAAATTTAGCTTCGATAACTAAATCTTCAGTCACTGGATCGTCAAAACTAAACTCTTCGGTAAGTTCTGGAGAGATAAACCACCCCATAAACGCAAATCCTTCGACATAAGGATCTTCTAACGAATCGATGGTATCCCCATAAGGAACATCTAGAAGTTCATAAGTTAGTCCCATCACACGGAATCTCACTTTTAAGGATTGATATAACCCCTTAACCGTTACATAGAAATCTTTGGTTAAGGTTTGGTCTTTAAGTGTTAATGTGACCGTCAAAGTCACTGTGGTATCTTCGTTTTGGCGCGTCACACGACCGATCGTATCGATAATTTCTGGATGACTACTTGTCCATGTCAAAACAACCTCATCATTGTCTATGGAAGATGAGGGTAAACCTACATTTGCGGTAACACTTGTATATGAATCACCTTCAGCAAACGTGATGTCAAGTTGATCGATGACTTCCTGAGCCGAAAGTGGTGATTCACATGATGCAAGAAAAAAAGCAAATACGATAAATAGAATCATTTGATAAAAATATTTCATGACTTACCTCACTTGATGGATGTATTCCTATTGTATGACGATTTTTGATAAATAACAACCTTTTTCATTGTTTCAGTACATATTTTTTCTTTAAAAAGAAAAAGCGTAGGAATTCTACGCTTAGAAAAGGTAATCTATAGACTTTATGCGTGATCTATTTCTTGTAATCTACACCAGATAAATCGATTTTAAAACGACAGGATCCATCTTTTCTCAATGCCGATTCAAGCATCTCGATCTTTAAATCTTGTTCGAAGATGACATCAAAAGGAAACTTCGTAAATCCACCGCTACAATAGCACCAATTGGCTGAAATCTTAAATTCCTTATGCTTTAAAGCTTCTCTCGCAAACGGGCAATGACAGAGATAATACGCTTGATCATCCTCGTTATCACTTTCTAAAAACTTCTTTGTGTCATAAGGAATTTTCGTAATGTAAAGTGCATTTTCCTTCAACACTGCAGACATAACCTCTTGATTTGATTGAACATAATCAACCACATCTTGCGTAATTTCTTGTTCGAACCACACCCGTTTTTCTTCCATAAATTTAGTGAGTTCTTTGACTTTTCGATCATGTAAATCTTTAAGATAAGCTTCCAATGTCGGAGCAGCTTCATAATAGATTTTTTCTTGCATAAAGGCTTCTTTAGGGATTTGATGGTGGTTATCTGCAAGCACTCTACGCATTTCAGATTCAGAAAGATTTTGTTCTAATAATTCAATAAAATCTTTGGTGAACACCGTGATGTCATGAAGATCTGTTCCTAGAACGGGAATATCAACACGTTCAATTAACGCATCACTCCGTTCTTTTCCCACCACACGTTCAAGCTTCTTCAAGATCGATTCAACGACACCAAGGGCTCCAGTATACTTCGTTAAGTGAATGAAAAGATCATGATGTCCAATCGCTTTATAATAGCGCATCAATGCGACAAACGATGGGATGGTGTTTTGATTGGTGAATACAAGGTAACGAATTACCAAGTCTAACTCTTCTTCCATCACATCTTCAAGTGTGGGAAGATGTTGTTCTTGTAGAAATCCTTCGAGTTCTTTGATGAGCTTTTCAGCAAATAGATAATCCTCATCGCTTAAACGATTGGTCATATACCAAACTTTGACTTTTTCAAGATTCATAGAGATCACCTCGTGTATTTGTTCATCATTATATCATAAAACACATAAAAAAATGACATAAGGTTATGTCACTTTTCGGATTTACTGAGTAAGGCTTTTTTTAATTTTTTATCCTGATACATGGCTTCATCAGCACGTTTTATTAGATCACTGGGTTTTTCATCTTGTTTAATGAATGATGAATAACCGATAGACAAACTAAATTTGATATCTTGTTCAAGATGGGCAATCGTATGGTCTGACTGAATGTGTTGCTTCACCGCATCTAAAAGATTTTTATTCATGTTTTTCACAATACACGCGAATTCATCACCACCGACACGGTAACATTCGCCATAGGGTGCATAGTGCTGACTGATCAATTGATACGCTTCAATTAAATATTTATCTCCTTGTAAATGTCCATATTCGTCATTAATTTCTTTAAGATTATCAATATCGATATAAATGATGGTTAATTTTCCCAATTCTTGTGGGTTAGTAAATACTTGATCAATGTCTGATTCAAAAGCCGTTCGATTTTTCGCTTCAGTCAGTTGATCGACATAGGCTAATCGTTGATAAAACTCTTTTTCATAACCTTCCTTCATGCGATTCATCACATTTCTAAATAGCGATATTAACAAGTAGATCGATAGCAAAAATATACCGAAGGATAAGTACACGGAGACATTAACTAAACTGCCCCAAATAAAATTGATGATCTCAGCTAAGAAAAACACGCTTAAAAACCCAAGAATAGATAAAAACTTTAGAGAAAATTCATCTTTCGTTCGATAATATATCGTTCCTAGAACTAAAATCGTCGTGACGATGCTTATTCCGATTAGAATTTGAGTATAAATCACCGTTTCATAGAAATCGGCGATTCCTGTCGATTGGAATACAAGGACAAGAATAAGTTGAACACAGAACAATGTAAGCATCAATCGAATCCATTTTTGGTAACGCTTATCAATAGACCGGTGTATGAATACTAAGAGTGGTATTGGAAATGTGGCAAGTGCTAAATAGGCCATTGATGCGATGATAAGATGGCTTCCTGTGACAAACTGTAACATGCGCGATTCTGCAATCAACCACATCGATAACAATACGGCAAATAACCCGACAAGTCCATCGCGTTTTTGAAGACCCATTTGGGTAAAAGAACTTCCAAACATCATAATTAACCCTGCGAAGAATACAAAGAGACCAATCAGTAATCGGTATCCATACGTACTTACCAAATATTCATAAATTGCGGAATGATTTCCATAAATGATTGGATTGAGCGTCCCTGCGATATTCGCATAGGATGTCTCAAAGGTGATTGAAAGCGTCTTTCCTTGACTCGATACAGGAACTTCAATCATATGCCACAAACTTGCTTGAGGTTCTCGGGAACCTAGTTCATGTGTATGCTCATAGATCACCTCATCATCAAGTGTGACGATGATCGTAGCAAGCGAAGCTCTCACTAAAATCACTTGTGGATAAAAGAAATCCTCAGAGAGTACTTGACTGATGGTATAGGGTTCATCATGTGTCACATCAAGTGTCGTTGGGAGCAAATCAATAGGAATCGTTTCATTCGTTTTTACCCAACTCCATGCTTCATTCATCTCGGTGACATCATCCGTATTGATGATCAACTGATTATCATCATCGACCCATGCGACAATGATGAGGGTTATAATAAGGAGAATAAGACCAAAGATTGGCCAAAAATTACGGTTCTTACTCATACGCATCCTCCCTTCTTTATCATGATATCATAAATTTTATAACCATGATATACAAAAAAACAGGTCGAAACCTGTTTTATCATGTATTATACAAATTCTATGATAGCCATCGGTGCAGCATCGCCGCGTCTTGGCACTGTTTTGATAATACGGGTGTAACCACCTTGACGATCTTGATAGCGTGGGCCGAGTTCAGAAAATAATTTCTGGAGGGCATTTTGTCCTTCTTTGACGTCTTCAAAGCGAACGGTTTCCGCGGCTTGTCTACGTGCACTTAAGGTGCCTTCTTTGGCGAGTGTGACCATCTTATCGGCAAGTTTTTTGAGTTCCTTAGCCTTCGCTTCAGTGGTAACGATACGTTCGTTAATGATAATATCGGTAACCAAATCGCGGAGGAGGGCTTTTCTCTGATCGCTTGTGCGTCTTAATCTACTATAAGC
>CAYLLL010000100.1:0-4704 GCA_964384655.1 uncultured Mariniplasma sp.
CCTAAAAATGAATTGGTAGTTAAGTTTTCAACACTCTTCGGTGTCTCATCCATCGTCTTTGTTCCCATGATGCGCAGTATCGCGAAATTGGATAATGAAGCCAATAAACAGAAGAGACTTGAATTGATTGCGAAGGAAGCTGCTGAACTTGCACACAGGTTTGATGTTCCATCAATTGATTTGAAAGCTTCATTGAAAGCCATCGTTTGGCAAGGGTTTGATCACATCCTTCTAGCCGATGAAAATGAGAAAACGATGACACTGAGTGAAGCAATACCTTTGGTTAATCCCAACATGAAAATCGCCATTATTATCGGTCCTGAAGGTGGCATTACTGATCAGGAACGTGACTACTTTAAAACTTTAACAGCAACCTCGGTATCCCTGGGGAAAAATATCCTTCCCACAGAACTTGCTGCCCTTTATGCGCTTTCTTATCTCTCGATTAAAAATGCCTAAAAGTTTTTGACAAATGAAAAAAAATGCTATATAATGAATAAGGCTAATGAATCTCAGCGTGGAAGGAGGGCAGACTATGCCTAAAACAATCGTTCGCGAAAAAGAATCAATTGAAGACGCTTTACGTCGTTTTAAACGTGACGTTTCTAAGTCAGGAACTCTCCAAGAAGCACGCAGACGTGAGTTCTATTTGAAGCCATCAGTAGAACGCAAAGAACGGATTCGCGCAAACCGCTCAAAGAAGAAGTAACTTCGAAAATCGCACTCTAGGGTGCGTTTTTATATGGTTTTGGATTTGAAAAAGTACAACTTGTGCTTTTTTCTTTTTGTGTCTATGGTATAATATCTTTACGGTAAGGAGAGATTTAATGAAATTAAATCAGCAAATTCATCATGCCGAAGCTATAGCCAGACTCGTCGGCGTTCAAGATCGTAATTTACTCGTTTTCAAGCAATACCTAGGAGTGAATGTTTCTGTGATGGGATCAGAGATTATAACTGATGCCAAAGAGATACATCTTCCATTGCTGGAAGCGATTTTTTCAGTTCTCATCGAACTCGCGGAACATCAAGTTCAACTTTCAGAAAGAGACATCATGTATATCATAAAACTTGCTGAAAAAAATGAACTTGAAGGTGTTTTTGATCTCTATAAAAATCGCAAACGTATTTTAATCAATGATCTGGGACGTTCGATTTATCCTAAGACGTTTAATCAAAAACATTATGTGGATGCCATTACACATTATGATTTGGTCTTTGGAGTGGGGCCAGCCGGTACAGGAAAGACATATTTAGCAGTCGCTCAAGCGGTTGCCGAACTAAAAAATAACAAGGTTAAAAAACTCATTTTAACTCGACCTGTGGTAGAAGCTGGCGAAAGTTTAGGGTTCTTACCTGGAGATTTAAAAGAAAAAGTAGATCCCTATTTAGTTCCCTTATATGATGCGCTTTATGAAATGTTGGGGACACAAACCACATTATCCCTCATGGAAAAAGGTGTGATTGAAATCGCTCCTTTAGCCTACATGAGAGGACGAACACTTGAGAATGCGTTTGTTATCCTGGATGAAGCACAAAATACCACCCGTGTACAGATGAAGATGTTTTTAACCCGACTAGGATTTGCATCAAAGATGGTGATTACTGGAGACCCTTCACAAAGTGATTTACCCAAGGGGATTCCCCCAGGGTTGAATGAAGCGTTGCAACTCCTCGATCATATGGATGATATCAAAATTATTCAATTTGATAAGCGAGATGTCGTCAGACACCCATTGGTTCAACGTATTCTTGAAAGGTATGATGGCGATGAAAGTTAATCTATTTAATCAAACAGAACACCCACTCGATCATATCGAATCATTGATCAAAAAGATATTTAAGCATGAGAAACAGCGATTGAGTATGCAGCTTATTTTCGTCTCTCAAGAAGAAATTCATCGTCTTAATTTAGCGTATCGTCACATGGATAAACCCACCGATGTGTTAAGTTTTCCTAATGATGATGCTAAAGATCGTTCGTTAGGCGATGTTTTTATCTCCGTTGAGCAAGCCATCAAACAAGCGAAAGACTACGGTCATTCGTTAGACCGAGAAATCGGATTTCTCGCTGTTCATGGATATCTCCATCTCTTAGGTTATGATCATCATACTAAAGAGGAAGAAGCATTGATGATCCAAAAACAAGAAGAGATATTAGCACAAGCGAATTTAGAAAGGAAAGCATCATGAAAAACATAAAAGAAGCATTAACAGCTCGTGAAAGAGCCTATACCCCCTACTCACATTTTAAAGTAGGTGCAGCGATTGAACTTAAGGATGGAACGTTTGTCCATGGTGCTAACATCGAAAACGCTTCGTTTGGTTTAACTTCATGTGCAGAAAGAAATGCACTTTATTCTTTGTATTCTCAAGGATATAAGAAAGAAGATATCGTGTCGATCACGGTCATCGCAAATGATCACGGTCCAGTCTCACCTTGTGGTGCGTGTCGTCAGGTCATGCATGAACTCTTACCTAAGCATGCGAAAATCATTTTAGCAAACACCAAAGGTGAAACGATGGAAACGACCCCCGACGGATTATTGCCCTATGCATTTGTTTTAGATGAAAAACCTCATGACGAATAAACACGTGTCTGGTTTTGTCGCGATTATCGGCAGACCCAATGTAGGAAAATCGACACTTATTAATGCACTCATGGGTGAAAAAATTGCCATCATGAGCCCAAAACCTCAAACAACACGTCATCGTATTATGGGTGTATTGACAAAACCAAATTATCAAATCATCTTTGTTGATACGCCAGGTTTACATAAGGGCAAAGACTTGTTGAACAAGACCATTGATAAAGTGGCAGTATCTGCGATTTCAGATGTGGATTTGATCTTGTATGTGGTAGACCATAAAAAGGATGAAGCGGCTGACCATGTGATCAGATATTTTAAGCAAGCAGACGCTAAAGTGGTATTGGTCATCAATAAAATCGATACGCTTGCTTCAAAATCAGCCATTGACGAGATGATTGTCAGTTACTTAGATAGTTATCCTTTTTTAGGTGTGATACCTATCTCTGCAAAAGAACATACCTATCTCGATAAAATTGAAGAAATCATCCTACCCTATCTCGACGAGGGACCACGGTTTTTTCCTGAAGACATGAAAACTGATCAAACAGAAGAACAACTCATGAGCGAACTCATCCGTGAAAAGATTCTCTACCATACGGAACAAGAAGTCCCACACGCTGTCGCTGTTGTCATTGAATCACTCACAGAAAATCATGAACTCAATACCCTTGATGTCTCTGCCCTCATTATTGTTGAACGCTCCACGCAGAAGCAGATTTTAATTGGGAAGGGCGGCGAAAAGATGAAGAAAATCGGGATGGAAGCCCGAAAAGAAATCAATCATCTTTTGCATACAAAAGTTCATTTAACCCTTTGGGTGAAAGTGAAAAAAGATTGGAGAAATCGTCCCTCTGACCTCAAGTCATTAGGATATGGAGATGATGTTTAATGGAAGGCATTATCTACAAAGTTCAACCCTATCAAGAACATGCGCGTTTATGTTATGTCTATACCCAAAGAGGAAAAAAGACATTGCTTGCTCAGGGTGCTCAAAAAGTGAATTCTCCCTATCGAATATTGGCTCAATATCTGACGAAAATAGATTTTAAGGATCAAGAAAAAACATTTATCACCTTGAGTGAAGGGAAAATCGTCGATGATTATCCAATCATAAAGTCCGAATATCAATTAACTAAATGGGCTGGCGTTATCCTTGAACTGATCGATCATGCCATCGTGGAGAATATGGATCATGGACAACTCTATCATGAAGTGAATGGTGCACTCGCTCAAAATAGAATGGATCTATCCAGCCTATCATTTGCGACAAAACTCATCGAACCTCTCGGTTATCAAATTCATTTAACAGGAGACGGTCGAAAAATCAAAGGATTATCGATCGAAAGAGGAACACTTATCTATGAGGGTGAAGCATTCCCCATCGATCTCGATGTCAAAGGGGCTTTGGATCTATTGAAATTATCTTTAATCCCGTATCAAAAGCTCAGTGAGCAAAACTACAATGATTTAACTAAGGTTAAAGAGTTTATCTTTAAATACTATCAGTATCATTTACAATTGACGTTAAAAAATCTACAATAGACATTAAAAGGATGTGCAGACATGGTAACACTTGATCAACTCGTACAATATGCAAAATCAACAGGCTATATATTTCAAGGCAGTGAACTCTACGGAGGATTAGCCAACACTTGGGATTATGGTCCTTTAGGAAGCTTATTGAAACGCAATATTAAAGATGTATGGATTCGAAAATTTCAAAGGGAAAACCCCTATAATGTATTAATTGATTCTTCCATTCTCATGAATTCCGAAGTATGGAAAGCCAGCGGACATGTGGGAGGTTTTTCTGACCCCCTCACGGAATGTCGTGCGTGCAATAATCGTTTTCGTGCGGATAAGTTGATCGAAGATCATGATGCAAATATCCACCCTGATGGATGGAAGACCGAAACGATGTATCAATATTTATTGGACCACAAGGTGGCTTGTCCCAACTGTGCAAAGTCAGACTGGTTACCAATACGTGCCTTCAATATGATGTTTCAAACCTATCAAGGTGTTGTTTTAGAACAAGCCAATCAAATCTACTTACGACCTGAAACTGCCCAAGGTATATTCGTTCAATTTAAAAACATCCAACGTACGACAC
>CAYLLL010000101.1:0-4634 GCA_964384655.1 uncultured Mariniplasma sp.
TCTATGGAATCAGTCGTTCGAAACTCCACGACAAGTTTGTCAAGAGTATTCAAGCAGATGTCACGGATTTAGCACAATTGAAAACAGCCTATCAAGATATCTATGATCTTGAAGGGAGAATTGATGTTGTCATTAACAATGCAGGGATGGGGATTTCAGGCGCAATCGAAGATACAACATCTGAAGATGCAAACTACCTCATGAATGTGAATTTCATGGGTGTCTTTCATTCGACCAAAGCCGCTCTTCCTTATCTTAGAAAAAGTGGAAGAGGAAAAATCATCAATATCAGTTCGGTTGCTGGACGACTAGCGATACCATTCCAAGCCTTTTACTCGAGTTCGAAGGCCGCGATCAATGCGTTCTCTGAAGCCCTTCACAATGAAGTGTCACCTCTCGGCATTCAAGTATGTTCCGTCATGCCTGGAGATATCAAGACAGGATTCACAAAGAATAGAAAAAAGAATGCTTTTGATAGTGAATGTTATAAGAACCGCATTGAAAAATCTGTGGGTGTCATGGAAAATGATGAACGCAATGGGATGGACCCCATGGTCGCAGCGAAAGTGATTGATCGTTTGGTTCAAAAAAGAAGAATGCCTTTATATAAAACCATTGGATTTAAATATAAAGTATTTGTCTTCCTTCAAAAACTACTCCCCGCAGGTTTAGTGAATCAATTGGTTGGGATGATTTATGCGTTTAAGAAAGAAAAATAATGGATCAAGGACGATTTCGTCCTTTTTTATGCTGATTATTGCGTCCTTTGAAGGATATGTATATAATAAGGTAAAGCAGTAACTTGGGGGAAAACATATGAAAAAGGTATTTATTCTATTAATAATCGTTCTATTGATGCCAGGATTGGCTGTTTTTGCCACGTTTGATCCATATATTCCTGAAGAACAGATCACCGTGTATCTTTATGATAACGAACATGAGTATTTTCGCTATGATGATGAAGTGACGGGGTATTTAGATATGTTGGTGAAGCGAAACAAAGTGGGGGAAAGACTACTCCCTGAGGTATCCGAACTATTCACATCCATGTATCAAGAGGGTGTCAATACAGACTATCTCGATAGAGATGCCGAATGGATTAGTTATATCGCATTTGTCGAGAATGCCTATTTCTATCGAGGAGAAGTACAACCTTTTGTTCAATACATCTATGCTTATCGTGAAGATATTATCCACTTTGAAAGTTTTAAGTTTGCTTATTTTGATGAATTGGGAAATCTTTTGAGTGAAACCGATGAAATCATCATTACTCCACCTGATGAAGATACCTGGATCGAGGTAGACATTCGTCTTAACATGGATACAGGAGAATATGAACTCGATGTTAGAAATGATACGTATGTGGTTCCCGATTGGGGTAATGTCATCGGGATGTTATTTCGCATCTTTTTCACGATCATAGGGATCATTTCAGGTACTGGTGTTTTATTAATTGGTGTATTTAAACTCTATGAAATCATTCGAAGAAGACTTGATTTAAGATAAATAAGGCACTTTTCCTCTTTATAATTATAAGACACATAACCAGGCGTGTCTTTTTCGATTTTTTTACGTTATTTTTGTTCAAAAAGGTTGACTTAATCCATCCTTCGTTATATAATAAACACGCTGCGTAAATCACGCTCATGTAGTATCATTTCGATGGCTCAATAAAGCCACGAACGTTTGAAGAATAACAAAATGAAACACTTGGATATGTGTTAGAAGAAAGGAGATCTACAAATGCCAACAATTTCGCAACTTGTTAAAAACGGAAGAACGGACAAAAAGTACAAATCAAAGTCACCTGCACTAGGCTATGGTTTCAACACCAATGAAAAAGCTGAAACTGAATACAGCTCACCACAAAAGCGTGGGGTCTGCACACGTGTGACCACGATGACACCGAAGAAACCTAATTCAGCGCTTCGTAAGTATGCCCGTGTACGTTTAAGCAACCAAACTGAAGTGACAGCCTACATCCCAGGGATTGGACATTCACTCCAAGAACACAGCGTCGTGCTGATTCGTGGGGGTCGTGTCAAAGACCTTCCAGGGGTACGTTATCACATCGTCAGAGGAACGCTTGATGCATCTGGTGTTGCCAACCGCAAACAAGGTCGTTCTAAGTATGGAGCTAAGCGTCCAAAAGCTGCACCGGTCAAAGGTGCTCCGGCAAAACCCGCTGGAAAGAGATAAAACAATAAAACAATAATTAATTCGTAAATGAAAGGAAGAAGGTGAACTCATGCCACGTAAAGGACATATCGTAAAACGCGACGTTTTACCAGATCCGATATATCAATCAAAACTTGTTACCCGTTTGGTCAACACGATCATGGAAGAGGGTAAGAAGGGAACCGCTCAAGGGATTCTTTATGGTGCATTCAATCGTATTAAAGAAGTCACTGGCCGCGAAGCCATTGATGTCTTCAATGAAGCGATGAATAATATCATGCCCGTGATTGAAGTTCGTTCACGTCGTATCGGCGGACAGAACTATCAAGTTCCAACAGAAGTAAGACCTGTCAGAAAAACCGCGCTAGGTTTAAGATGGTTAGTGAACTATGCTCGTCTCAGAAATGAGAAGACCATGGAAGAAAGATTAGCGAAAGAAATCATGGATGCATCCCAAGGATTGGGTGCGGCTGTGAAGAAACGTGAAGATGTACACCGCATGGCTGAAGCAAATAAAGCATTTGCTCACTATCGCTGGTAATTAAGGAGATTTATTATGCCTCGTGTATTCCCATTAGAAAAAACCCGTAATATAGGCATTATGGCTCATATTGACGCGGGTAAAACAACAACGACTGAGAGAATCCTCTATCATACTGGTAAGATTCATAAGATCGGTGAGGTTCACGATGGTGCTGCTACAATGGACTGGATGGAACAAGAACAAGAACGCGGAATTACCATTACATCTGCTGCAACCACAGCGTATTGGAATGAACACCGCATCAATGTCATTGATACCCCTGGTCACGTTGACTTCACGGTTGAAGTTTCAAGATCACTGCGTGTCCTCGATGGTGCAGTCACTGTCTTGGACGCACAAGCCGGGGTAGAGCCACAGACAGAAACTGTCTGGAGACAAGCCACCGAATATAAAGTTCCAAGAATCGTGTATATCAATAAGATGGACAAGATTGGTGCTGATTTTGAGCGCGCTATCAAAACTATGCATAACCGTCTCGGTGTTAAAGCCGTCGCCATTCAGTATCCTATCGGTGCTGAATCCGATTTTAAAGGCATCATTGACGTCATTACTAGAACTGCGGTTATCTATGATGGTACACCCGATGAAGCAGCGAAAGAAGTTGCCATCCCTCAACATCTTGTAAGTGTTGTTGAAAAGAAAAGAGAAGAACTCATTGAAGCGGTTGCCGATTTCGATGAAGACTTAATGATGAAGTATCTTGAAGGAGAAGACATCACCAACGAAGAAATCAAGAAAGCGATTCGTAAAGGAACGCTTGCAGTGAAATTCTTCCCAGTGCTTTGTGGATCCTCATTCAAGAACAAAGGTGTCAAGAAGATGTTAGATGCTGTCGTAGATTATCTACCAGCACCAACAGATATCGATGCTGTGATCGGTCATGATTCACATGGTAACGAAATTAAGCGTCATCCTAGTGACAACGAACCCTTTACTGCACTTGCCTTCAAGGTGATGACTGACCCTTATGTTGGACGTCTTACATTCTTTAGAGTGTACTCAGGGACTGCCAATGCAGGATCATATGTCATGAATACCAACAAAAACACCAAAGAACGCTTTGGACGTGTGCTTCAAATGCATGCGAACCATCGTGAAGAAATCAAAGAAATCTTTGCAGGCGATATCGCTGCGGTCGTAGGATTGAAAGATACCACGACAGGAGATACACTCGCTGCAGAAAAAGATGACATCATCTTAGAATCGATGAACTTCCCAGAACCTGTCATCAACGTGGCGATTGAACCTAAGACCAAGCAAGACCAAGACAAGATGGCCAATGCACTCCAGAAGCTTGCTGAAGAAGATCCAACCTTCAAGACGTTTACCGATCATGAAACCGGTCAAACCATTATTGCAGGGATGGGAGAACTTCACTTAGAAATCATCGTCGATCGTATGAAAAGAGAATTCAAAGTTGAAGCGAATGTCGCTGAACCTCAAGTATCTTATCGTGAAACCATTATGGGTGAAGCGGATATCGAAGGTAAGTTCGTTCGTCAATCAGGTGGTCGCGGACAATACGGTCACGTTGTGATCAAATTCGAACCGAACCCAGGTAAAGGTTTCCAATTCGTGGATAAGATCGTCGGTGGTGTCATTCCTAGAGAATACATTCCCGCGGTTCAAAAAGGATTAGAAGAAGCGCTTCCTAACGGGATTATCGCTGGCTATCCAGCAATCGATATCAAAGCAACTCTTCACTATGGTTCTTACCACGATGTCGACTCCTCAGAAATGGCCTTTAAGATTGCTGCCTCGATGGCGTTAAAAGAAACTAAGACAAAAGCACAACCTGCGATCCTTGAACCTATCATGGATGTCGAAGTGGTTGTTCCTAACGAATATGTAGGTAATGTCATCGGTGACTTAACTTCTAGACGTGGTCGTTTGGAAAGCCAAGAAGGACGCG
>CAYLLL010000102.1:0-4565 GCA_964384655.1 uncultured Mariniplasma sp.
TATCCATATCCATCCAAGTGTTCATTTTGTCATAATTCGTTTGGATAGATAAATCTTTGGTGCTTGCATAGGTATACATGCGTTGATAATGTGCTTGATCAAGAACACTTCCTTCATCGATAAACGCATGCCCTGTGAGAATCGTCACATCATCTGGATTCAAATCATAATGGGTAGCTAGATAATATTGATCCAGTCGATCGCGAATATTTCGTATCCCAAAATACTCCCCATTGATAAATAAGATCACTGGTGAACTATACTGCATATCTAAGGTAAGTGGCTTTAAAACGCTTTGTGCGACGGCATCTCCCATCAGTGTGTACTGATAAGTTTGTCCTCCATTTCGAAGAATAATTCGTTTGTATTCACTGACATCTTTATCGCTAAAAAAAGGATATTGAAATGTATCGTTGTCGTCATAGCGATTATCCGCATATAGACGGTAACTTTTGATCGTATACTTTCTAGAAAGTCCACCGTGAAGTCTTAAACCAGCATTTTGTGAGAGAACTCGGACACCTTGCTCAGTAAAATATTCCACATACACGGGTTTTTCCCATAAATCTCCACTTTGAAAATAGTTACCTGTTCGATTTTGTCCCGGATGAGTGAGTGAACCAAACGCATCTTGTGTTGCTTGCTGGACCCCTTTTTCATCGATATTTTGATCATAATGAATGCCTGGTATATTGATGCCTGTTTCGTAGTCATAGAGATTGTTGATATCTGTCGAAAGACTGATGATGGGAAATGTATAGAGATCATAAATCGTAGGATGAACAAAATATGTTTGAGTGATGACCTCACTTTTGATCCCAGTCGCATCATCGATCGCGATGGCTTTGACCACAGTCGCTTTAAACACATCTTCTTTGGGAGACATCCAATAGAGTGATGTCGTTCGAATCATCGATATAGGATAGGTTGGATCAGGAACATTCCCTTGGTCATCAGGAGCGATGATCACTTCTTCTCCATTGGCTTCAACCCATGTTTCTTCAATCCAAATGGGTGATGTATAAGGAGTGCTCAGTTCATTAGGTTCAGATGAATCGAGTGTGTAGTAGATGGTTGTTCCTTCTTGAGATGTGAGGATTAAAGAAAATCCTTGGTCATAAAATCCAGCGAGATGTGAAAAGGAAAGTTCAAAAGAATCCTGGCTAGGATTGGCTTTTGATTGAATCATCATTGGTGTGATTGACATAAGTAAAGCAAGGAACAATCCGACAATTTTCTTCATTCATAGACACCATTTCACTACTCTTATTGTATCATGAGAAATCCATGTTTTTGGCAAAAAAAAGACCTTGATAGTATCACTAATAAGGTCTTAAATGCATAATAGTTAGTCTTCATCTGGCAGATTCTCTACGTCGTCTTCTTCATCTTCTACATCTTCGTCGTCTTCTTCATCATCTTCGTCATCATTTTCATCGTCATCCTCGTCATCATCATCTTCATCTGTTCGGATGTCACGCGATGATTCGTACTCAAATTCTTCATTTTCCTCATCCTTGATGAATATGGAGTAAGATGTTTCCCCACTGAGTTCATCAAAGATCACACGAATTTTCATCTCAGCACGATATGTCACTTGATTTTCGATATCATTAACCTCAAATTCAGCTTTGATTGTGGGTGAATCTTCATCAAGTTCATATTTGAATTCGTAAGATGAAATTTCAGTGATCGAGTCGATTTCAATCTGAATACTGATTTCATCAGCATCATCATATTCGATTTTAATGATTGATGTGGAAACGAGTGATCCATTTGTCACACGATTGATCTCATAGAAAGATTCATCGTCTTCTGTTTTATAAATCGATTCGATATAGTTCGTTTCATCCAGGAATCCTCTCACGTTCAGTTTGGACTCCTCATCCTCGATCGACTTTTCGCCAATCATCTGATATGTCGTCCCATGCAACATCATGATTCCACGGATAGTAAACGTTTCTTCATCATTTTCTTTTTCATATTCGATGACATTATAATAGAACGTATGTGTGATGGAGTTACCCAATAGATCGTAGGTCGTAATCACGAGTTTCGTTTCGTAATCTTCCAGATCAGATGGTGTGATGGTCGATGACATTCCTTGATCTTGTGACAAAAGATTTTCAATCATGCCTAGATATGGCTTCACGCGATCAATCGGTGACAGGTCTACGGCAAGGAGACGAAAACCTGATGCACTCAACTGTTGATCAAACGCTGGAATGAGTGATGCAGTCGATACAAAAGATACAGACATGATATCCTTCTGTTCGTAGAAAAGAGCTTCACCAAGGGGTATTTCGGGTTCTACAGGGTTGTATAACAACGCAAATAAGCCTAAGCTTAAAACGAATAATAAAGCGAATCCTAGGGATAATCTCAAAGGGGAAAAACTCATTCTCATTGGCTGAATAATGGATTCTTCTTGTCTGAGGACATCGACCTTTGCCCAATCAATGGTTGGTGCTTGAGCAGGGATGTGTGCATTCATGTTTGATTGTATTAACTTGGTAATTTCTTGTTTTTTCATGACACATCACCTCCATATGCTTTTAATTTCTTTAATGCCCTCTGATAGATCCACAAAACTGTTCCTAAGGGTTTCTTCATCATTTTTGCAATTTCTTGATGCGTGAGTTCATCCATGATTTTTAAAAGGACGATCATACGTTCATCTTCATCTAGTATGGCCATCATCCGTTGAAATTGATCGCTCTCATCTGGATTCTCATCAACCCTTGAAGGCATTTGATGGACATGATCTTCATCGATGTGCACGACTTTCTTTTCTTTTCGATAATGGTCTATTGCGTGGTTTTTAGCCATTTGCATGAGCCAATTAAAGAAATTTGTCCCTATTTTATACTGATCAATCTTTATCAGCATTCTCATGTAGATATCTTGCATGAGATCTTGTGTCTGTTCATGACTTTGGGTTACCGAAAAGACGACCGAATAAACACCGCGTTTTGTTTCACTATAAATCTTTTCAAATGTTTCATTATCATGGGCTTTCAAACGCTTGATCGCTTGTTGATCTAAAGTCATGGGCTATATCCTCTGTATTGATATCAGGGGCGAAGGAAATCCTTGCCCCTAAGCACATTATACAGGTTTCTTTATCTATATTCTAAAGATTAGTCTTGTTCAGTATCATCGTTGTCTTCAGATTCTTCTTCTGATTCGTCTTCTTCGTCTTCAAATTCATCATCGTCATCATCGTCATCTCTTTCATCTAGATCACGATCATAGTCTCTTTCATATTCATTTTCGCCGGATCTTACAGAGATTACATACGATGTTTCACCAGTAAGTTCATCCACCAAAACATTGACTTTAGCTTCACCTGAAGTGGTCACACCATTGATGGTTGATGTAAATTCAATCTTTAGGATGGATTGTCCATCTTCTTCTTCAAGTTTAAATTCATATTCACCGGAATCAGATCCACTCACATACTCGAGCTTAATCTTTAGTTCATTCTCTTCATTTTCAATTTTAATGTTACTTTCATTGACTACAATTCCATTGCTCACTACTTGGAATTCAAACTTAACTTCTTCTGATTCGACTTCATACTTGGATTCAACATAGTTAAGTTCATCGACGTATGATTTGAATTTAAGTTCTGACTCTTCACCTTCAACTTCATATTCACCGATGATTTGATAGGTTAAATCACCATAGATCATGATGCCTTCAATACGATATTCTTGTTCATCCATTTCGTCTTCATCATCATTTTCATCGTCACTTTCTTCAAGATCCACAAATGTATTGTAATACATCACGTAGGTGACTTGATTTCCTAAAATATCGGTGACAGTGAAAATCTGCTTTGTTTCATATTCAGGTAAATCAGATATTTCAGTGACGACACTTAAGCCATTGTTTTGAGTCAAGAGTTGTTCAAATAATTCGAGATACGGTTGAATCTGATCGATCGTCACATCGACTTCTGTGGATAATATGGCAACGCCTGATGCATCCATCGATTGTGCGGTCGTAGGTTGCATATTGGATAAGAGTTCAGCTGTCGATAATGCTTGAAATGACATGACATCCTCATCTGAGGTGAGTGCGAATCCTACTTGACCATTTAAACCTGTACATGCAGCGAGTGATGCCACCAAGATGAATGCGAATAATCCTATAACTAATTTTTTCATTTTTCTTCCTCTCTTTCTTTTTACACCCTATAAACGATAGGATCTCGTATTTTATTGGAAAAAAATAAAAAAAAGCGAAAATTATTGAATTTCCGCTCCTGGTTTGATCTGTGAACGATAAATGTTGGCATAAACACCATTTTTTGTTAACAAGTCTTTGTGTTTGCCTTCTTCAACCTTCATCCCATTTTCTAAAACAACAATTTTATCCGCATTTTTTATCGTTGATAAGCGATGGGCAATCACCACCATTGTACGACCTTGTCTCACTTTTTCTAGAGCTTCTTGAAGCATCGTTTCAGTTTCAGTATCGATATTGGCTGTCGCTTCATCCATGACAAGGATGGCAGGATCATGAACCACTGCACGAGCAAATGAAATGATTTGTTTTTC
>CAYLLL010000103.1:0-4548 GCA_964384655.1 uncultured Mariniplasma sp.
TCTTAAGTGCGATTGTAATCTTGTCTATTTTGCTTGTATCCACAGGGATTGCCGTCCGCTTTATTCCAACAGGTTCATTTGATTATGAGTTGGTCAACGGGATAGAGACCATCATCCCCGGGACATTTCGTTACACTCAATTGGATCCTTTGCCGATCTATCGTATTTTAACTGCGCCTTTTGAAGTGCTCGTTTCTTCTGGGAATACATTAGTGATCGCCATTATTTTATTCTTATTGATTATTGGTGGAAGCATCAAAGTTTTAAAAGAAGCAAATATCATTGAACACTTCATCTATAAAATTATTCTCAAATATTACAATAAACGCTATCTACTTTTAGCCCTGATCACCCTTGTTATTATGTCTGTGGGAGCATTCATCGGTGTCTTTGAAGAAATTGTACCTCTCGTTCCAATCATGATTATTTTAGCGAAAAAACTCGGTTGGGATACAAAAACAGGGTTAGGAATGAGTATTTTAGCTGCTGGCTTTGGATTTAGTGCGGCGATTACCAATCCCTTTACGATCGGAGTTGCTCAACAACTTGCTAATTTACCATTGTTTAGTGGCTTTTTCTATCGAATGATCATCTTTGTCTTCATTTATGGCATTTTACTTCTCTTTTTGATTCGACATGCGAAAAAGATTGCGACGAATGATGTAGTTGAATCGATTGATTTCTCTTATCAAGCCCCTCACCCATTTGCCCTTAAATGGACAGTGTTATGGCTTGTCATGATGATGGTAAGCATCCTATTAAGCCCATTTGTTCCTCTTTTACAATCGTATAACTTGATTTTGATCACTCTCTATTTTCTTATCGCTGGACTTGGGGTCGCTCTTGTTTCCTTTAAAACGAAAAAGGTAGGACTTCGAGTCTATTTGAGCGGGTCTATGGGTATGGCACCAGGAATCATTTTAATTCTACTTGCGACAGGTGTCAAACAAATCATCGTGGCTAGTCACGTCTTAGACACCATTTTATATCGACTATCGACATCGCTTGAAGGATCTCAAGATCAAACGATCATTATCGGAGCCTATGGTTTTGTCTTGGTCGCTAATTTCTTTATCGGAAGAGGAAGCGCCAAGGCGTTTTTGATCATGCCGATCTTAAATCCATTATTAGATCTCTCCGAAATTTCAAGACAACTTGGTGTTCTTGCCTTTCAATTAGGTGATGGCTTTTCCAATATGTTTTATCCAACCAATGCGGTTCTCTTGGTGTCATTGGGTTTAGCTGACATGAGTTATACGAAGTGGTTTAAATGGACAGCACTTTTACAAGGTTTGATTGTTTTGGTTTCAATCGGTTTGCTTTTGATGGGTCTTGCGGTGGGTTACTAATGAATAAATACCCAGTAAGTTTAGAAGAAATCCAACAAAAATTAATCGATATACTCAACCATCATAATGTGGATTATCATCTTGAAGCGATTCCAATGATTTCAAATCTTAACATCCATAAAATCATCATTCCTGCAAAGACATATCCAAAGTCAACATTGATTTTCACCTCAGGACTTCATGGCATAGAAGGCTATGTTGGACACGTGATGCTCGAAACATTTATCCAAGATAAGTTGCCTCAATTAGAAGAAACAGACGTCATTATCTATCATCCAGTTAATCCATTTGGGATGGCGTATTATCGTCGAGTCAATGAAGATAATGTGGATCTTAATCGAAATTTTTCGACCAATCACTTTTCAACACGCAATGAGGACTATCAAAAAGCTTTAAAATTCTTTAAAACGAAGTCTTATTATTGGCCTTTTTTTGCTAATGTTCGGTTTTTATTCAATATCTTAGGAACTCTACTCACCACCGGGGTTAGCTCATTTAAGCGCGCGACTTTACTTGGACAGCACGAACTTGAAGAAGGCATTTATTATCAGGGATGTGACCATCAAAAAAGCACGAGATATATGATGGCAGAAATCGATCAATTGTACAAAGAAAATACCCCTATCGTATGGATAGATTTGCATACAGGATATGGACCTAAAGATCAGATGAGCATAGTCAATTCGACAAAAGAGAAGGTCTCTATTGAAGAATATCGACAACGTTTCTCCTATCCTCTCATCACGACACTGGATCAAGATGATTTTTATCAGATTGATGGAGACATGATTGAATATCTCTACGATAAGAAACCGGATCATCTCGAGTTATTTGCAACATGCTTTGAATTTGGGACAAAAAAAGAAGGCTTGTGGCAACAAATTCAAAGCCTCAAGGCGTTAATGTTCGAAAATGCAAATTACCATAAACCTATGTCCCGTCGTTTCAAAATCTATGCAAGAAATCTTATGCTTGCTCAATTTCGACCTAAGGATGAAGCATGGATTATGAAAGCTATTAAAGATTTTAGCGATGCTTACGATGGAATCGCAAAGGCAAAGCATATCAAATAATTCACAATCATGAAGGCGAAAGCCTTTTTTGATTTTGTCTTTATGAAATGATGATTGAGAGTTACAATAAGAAGTGTGAATACCATCGGATGAGGTGAACGATGAAAACCTTAGTTCAAATGAAATATGCTTTAGAACATCACCAAACAACCAGTTTAAGACTAGTGGAAGAAGCGATTGTTGACCATGAACGTTGGCTTGATAAAAATGCGGTGGCAATGATCAGTCCCCGTGCGAAAGCGATGGCAATGATCCTTGATGAGGAAAGAAGAAACGGAAAAATCAGAGGTCCACTTCATGGCATACCTATATTGATTAAAGATAATATCTTCTATCAGGATGGGACACCTACCACAGCAAATGCCTTCTCCCTTCAAGACTTTTATCCACCTTATAACGCCATCATCGTCGATCAGCTGATCCAACAAGGGGCAATCATTTTAGGAAAAGCGAATTTATCTGAATTTGCTTATTTTATGAGTTATGATGACATGCCTTCAGGATATGGATCGATGTACGGTCAGGTCAAACATCCGTTTGATGAATCGATCGATCCACTAGGGTCATCGACGGGGAGCGCTGTGGCTGTTAAACTTGACATCGTGCCTGCTGCGATAGGAACAGAGACGAATGGTTCACTGATGGCACCTGCATATCAATGTCAAATTGTTTCGATGAAACCTACGTTTGGTTTGGTCTCGCAACAGGGAATTATTCCTATCTCGCCCACACAGGATACTGCAGGACCGATGGCACATACCGTCGAAGATTGTGCGCTGTTGATGGATGCGATTGTGGATCCAAAGAAAAAAGAAGACTTAGAGATCCAAGGATCATTCCTTGATGAGATGAATGCACCTAAAACGTATCGTGTGGGGATGGTTTATCCTACCAATCACACGTATAGTGATACTGAGAAATACCTGTTGGAACGTGCTGAAAATAGATTCAAGAAGGGTGGGATTGAGGTCCAGCGTATCGATCTTGATATTCCCAATTTAGAAAATGATCCCACGCTCCTCGTCGAGTTTAAATACGCAATGAACGCATTTTTAACAGATGTCAAAGGATATACCCATATGACATCACTCAGTGATATCATCGAGTTTAATGAAGCGCATAAAGACCGTTGCTTACGTTATGGTCAAAGTATTTTAGTTGCAAGTGAAAAAACCAGTGGTGATCTTTATGATCCCATCTATCTAAAAGCACGTCATGACCTTTTAGAAAAGGCATCTTTATTTGAATCCCTCATGCAAGAACAAAATCTGACTGCACTTGTCCTTCCCTTTTGGCTTGGGTTTGCTCCTATCTATGGTAATCCTTCAATTTGTATTCCGGAAGGTATCTATGATAAGCAACCCAAAGCTCTGGTCTTTGTGGGTAAGATTGGGACTGATGTATCGTTGATAGGACTGACGCATCACTATATGATGATCAAGGAGATGAATGATGAATCCGTTTAAAATCGATGGCGATTTATTACCCATCACCTCCATCAATCGACTCTACGTCGACGATCAAAAAGCCTATGATCTCTTTCATAGTGCATTGATTAAAGAGTCACTCATCAAATGTATTCAAACATATATGACACTTGAAAATGAGGACGTCACACTATCTGATCTTATGGCATATGTGGAATCCTCTGGACAGATTGAACTTATTCATGAAGTTTATACCATCATCAAAGACTATGGTCATCGCTTATCATTAATTATCGGAACACTGTTTAAGCCATCTGAACGCTCTATACAAAATCATCAGGAATGGTCTTCGTCGCATTGGGCATACTGGTCATCCATTAAGACACTATATCTTGCGGGTGGTGCCATTATAGAGCCCTTTATAGAGCCATTTAACACTGAAATAGCACAGGAATTAAAGCGACGAAACCTATCGAAAGACGTTCACTTACTCTCGCAATCTGAGGATTTAGGGATGAAAGGTATGGCTTCAATCTACACAAAAGAAGGAACACTTTTGATGCTGGATTTAGGACAAACGTCGATCAAAAGAGCGATATTAAACGTCGATAAGGCATCACGAGATTATTTAAAACTCGTGAATGTACCCTCGAAATATCTCTTCACTCATGAGCAAACCGAAGATGCGATTAAAAACTC
>CAYLLL010000104.1:0-4519 GCA_964384655.1 uncultured Mariniplasma sp.
AAAGAACGGTTTTTAAATAAGCTTAAAGGGATCTCAGATCCTGAAAAGAAGCGTAAAATCATCGGAGAAGAGTTCATTAGAGTCTTTGAAGATGAAGTGAAAAAGATCGGTCATGTCGATTATCTTGCTCAAGGAACCCTCTATACGGATGTCATTGAATCAGGAACAAAGACCGCACAAACGATTAAATCCCATCATAACGTTGGGGGATTGCCTGAGCATATGTCCTTAAAACTGATTGAGCCTTTGAATACGCTATTCAAAGATGAGGTAAGAAAATTAGGACTCGCTTTGGGCTTACCTGAAGACATCGTGATGCGTCAACCTTTTCCAGGACCGGGTCTAGCGATTCGAATTTTAGGGGATATTACCGAAGATAAGATCAGAATCGTGCAAGAAAGTGATGCGATCTTACGCGAAGAGATCAAAGCACATGGACTTGATCAAGCCATCTGGCAATATTTTACTGTCCTCACCCCTCTTCAAACGGTAGGTGTGATGGGTGATCAACGAACCTATGATCACGTCTTAGTCATTCGTGCAGTGACCTCGATTGATGGCATGACGGCAGACTTTGCACAAATTCCCTATGATATCTTGCAAAAGATATCCAATCGAATGACCAATGAGGTCAGAGGCATCAATCGTATCGTCTATGATGTGACTTCCAAACCTCCTGGAACCATTGAATGGGAATAAACAAGTAAATCTCACATGCCTTCTCTATGATAAAGTAGAGGAGGTTTTTTTATGTATATGTTACGTGAAATGCCTAAAGATGACAGACCTAGAGAGCGTTTGTTAAGAGAAGGCCCTCAAGCGTTATCGACAGAAGAACTGATGGCGATATTACTTCGTACAGGACGTCATGATGTCTCCGTCATGGAGATGGCAAAAGACATCCTTTATCATTTAGAACATGTCGATGACTTAAAACGGATCTCAGCGTTTGAACTGATGAAGATTGAAGGAATCAAGGAAGCGAAAGCATGTACCATCATTGCTGCCATCGAACTAGGTAAAAGGTTATCTATTGTTAAGCATGAATCCAAAATCCAAATTCGATCTTCGATGGATGTTTATCATGAATTGGCACGTTCATTGAGTCATTTAGAACAAGAACACTTCATCGTTTTATATTTAAATACGAAAAGTGAAGTGATTACCAAGGAGACCATTTTTATGGGAACCATCAATCAGACACTCATTCATCCGAGAGAAATCTTTAAAAATGCGATCAGACTTGCTGCTCACGCGATTTTATGTGTGCATAATCATCCCACGGGGGACTCTACCCCATCCAAAGCAGATGTCATCGCAACAAAAAAAATCATGGAAGCTGCAGCAATTATGGGGATCGATGTGATCGACCATTTAATCATCGGTCGTGGTGAATTTTACTCGATTGGTGAAGGGAAAAAAACATTCATGCCAAATTAGACGTTCTTTTTGATGAAGACATGATATAATCATGAATAAGAAAGAAGGAATATCTATGAAGAAAAAAGATGTCAGCAAGACCTTTTGGTATGCGATCGCGATTGGCTTTACGCTCTTATTTGTCCTCATCTTATTATCCTCAATCCTCGATGTTGGAGACCGCTTGAGAACCATTCATCCCTATGTGGAATATGGATTTTACGGATTGTCCTTTATCTTAGTCTACCTTTTAATCTTAAGACCGATTCATATCATCTTATTTTCACCCACGTTTTCCGTGGAAACAACCTTAGATTCAGCAAACCATAACGCATTGATCTATCGCAGAGTTGCGAAACGTTTGGTGCAATCAGGAACCCTTCCCGAAGATGATGTCACACGTTTAAACGATGGTTTAAAAAGCAATACGGAAGATTTGAAGCTCGCTTTAAATCATGTATTTACCCATGAAATTAAGAAGCAGATGAATCAAGTGATCAAGAAAAATGCGAAAACTGTCATGATCTCGACTGCCATTTCACAAAATGGACGCCTTGATTTCTTTACTGTGGTTGTCGTGAATCTAAAGATGATTAAAGAACTTGTTCAAATGTGTGGTTATCGTCCATCTTATCCAAAACTCGCTAAACTCTCTATCAATGTCTTCTCAACTGCACTGATTGCTGAAGGTTTAGAGAATATGGATATCACGGAACTCATGCCAACCTCGACGATGAACACACTGTCTGAAGTTCCCTTTATTAAGCCAGTATTGTCTTCAGTCACCCAAGGGATTTCAAACGCATTACTTACCTTGCGTATTGGCATCGTAACCCGTAAATTCTTATTCGCGGATGCCAAAGAAATCACCAAAGAATCGATTCGCCGTGGGGCTCTTTTAGAAGCTGCAGGGATGATTCCATCGGTGATTGCTGATGCGATTATGATTTTACCAAAGCGAATTGCTTCATTATTTAAGAAGCCTGAGCCTAAAGAAAAGCCTGAACCTCAAGAAGCGTGAGACACACGCTTCTTTCTTTTTTATGTCTATAACCGTAAATATTTATATTTATGTCTTGCAAAAAATGAAAAAAATGAGTAAAATTAGAACAGTATTAGAAAAAAAGAAAGCCCTACCAAGCTTTCAAAAAAACAGAGGAGAGAAAGAATGAAGAAAGTATTATTTGCTTTAGTTCTATTCGTTTTTGCTGCTGTCTTATTTGCATGCGGACAAGAAGAATATGAAATTGCGATGATCACCGACTCTGGCGATATCGATGACCGTTCATTCAACCAAGGTACCTGGGAAGGTATTGTTGAATTTGCGGAAGAAGAAGGTAAGACTTATAAATACTATAAGCCAACCGAAGTTAGCTTCGATGCATACGTTGCAGCGATTGACTTAGCCGTTGAAAGTGGCGCTAAAGTTGTTGTAACTCCAGGTTTCTTATTTGAAAACAGTGTTCACAAGGCACAAAGTACTCATCCAGATGTTACATTCATCCTTATCGATGGATCTCCACACAACGTGACCGATTGGGGTACAATGGCAACTTATGACGGTGGCGCTCCAGACTTCACCGTTGAAGACAACACATTGTCCATTTTCTTCCAAGAAGAACAATCTGGTTTCTTAGCTGGTTATGCATCCGTTAAAGAAGGCTTCACAAACCTTGGCTTCATGGGCGGTATGGCAGTTCCTGCCGTTGTACGCTTTGGTTTAGGATTTGTTGCAGGCGCTTATTATGCAGCTGAAGAAGAAGGATTAACCACCTATGCATTTGCTGCAAACCGCTATTTATATTTAAACACTTTCGCACCAAGTGAAAGCACGAAGACCACTGCTGCTGCATGGTTTGCAGATGGCGTTCAAGCGATTCACGCTGCAGCCGGCGGTGCTGGTAACTCAGTTATGGCAGCTGCTCAAGAAACTACAGGTAAATGGGTTGTCGGCGTTGACGTTGATCAATCTAACCTTTCTGACAAAGTCGTTACTTCAGCAATGAAGGGATTAGCAGTTTCTGTTCAAACCGCGTTGACAGACTACTACAATGACGAATTTGAAGGTGGTCAATCCATTACGTTAGGCGTTGCTGAAAATGCAGTCGGTTTACCAACCGAAACCGCTTCTTGGCGTTTTGTAAACTTCACAGTTGCTGAATATAACACAATCCGTACCGCAGTTGGTAATGGTACTGTCAATGTTCCAACCGATGAAGCAACATTCGTTGCATTCTTAACCGCACTCGGTTATACACCAAGCCAAGCATTGCTTGACACCATTTGGCCATAAGATTTAACAATTAACACCATGGATAGATCAAGGGGAAAGCAAACACTTTCCCCTTATTTATCATCAAAGGAGAACATATATGACCTACAAAGTAGAAATGAAAAATATCACCAAGATATTTGGGTCTCTCGTCGCGAATGACGATGTCACCCTACAGGTCAAACCCGGTGAAATCCATGCCTTGCTCGGCGAAAACGGAGCAGGAAAATCGACATTGATGTCGGTGCTTTTTGGACTCTATCAACCTGAACAAGGTGAAATTTATATTGATGGAAAACAAGTGTTTATCCATAATCCAAATGACGCCAACCGTTTAGGGATTGGGATGGTTCATCAACATTTTAAATTGGTGGATACATTCACAGCCTTAGATAATATTATCTTGGGCGCAGAAGAAACAAAAAATGGGATGATTCAATACGATCATGCTATTAAGAAATTAGATCACTTAATCAAAACCTATAAGTTGCAAATCGATATGAACGCTTATATTAAAGACATTACTGTTGGACAGCAACAACGGGTTGAGATTTTAAAAATGCTTTATCGCGATGCAGATATATTGATCTTCGATGAACCCACTGCCGTACTCACACCTCAAGAAATTCATGAATTGATGAATATTATGCGTGGCTTTGCTAAAGAAGGCAAGACGATTATCGTCATTACACATAAATTGAACGAAATTAAGGCGGTCGCGGATGTCTGTACGGTCTTAAGACGTGGAAAAAAGATTGGCACAGTCGATGTGAAATCGACCTCGATTGAGCAACTCGCGGAAATGATGGTCGGTCGTGAGGTCTTATT